>JACIZP010000060.1 GCA_014359355.1 Calditrichota bacterium
GCCACGCTCCCCGCCTACTGGATCCCCGGTGTGCTGAAGGTCATCAACCGCGCCTTTCCGCAATTTGTGCCCGGTGATAATGTCTTCAAGACAAGTTTCGACAACATCGGCGCAGTCTTCCACCCTGCCTTGACCGTGTTGAATGCCGCCTGGATTGAGGAGACGCACGGGGACTTTGAATACTACGTGCAAGGCGCAAGTAGGTCAGTCGCGCGCGTGTTGGAGCGGATTGACAAGGAACGGCTGGAAGTTGCTGCAGCGCTGGGCATCCGCGCCATGAGCGCGCGCAACTGGTTGTACACCGCCTACAGCGCCACTGGCGATGACCTCTACGAAGCCATGCACGACAACCCGGGCTATGTGGGCATCAAAGCGCCGGACCGTCTTCACCACCGCTACATCGACGAGGACGTGCCCATGAGTCTGGTGCCCATCGCCTCCATCGGCGAGATGCTGAAGGTGGAGACGCCGACCATCAAGGCCATCATCCATCTTGCCTCGCTAATGCGGGGAGTGGATTTTTGGAAGAAGGGCAGGACGGTCGATTCGCTCGGCTTGCGGGGTAAATCGGTCAAAGATATTCGGCTGCTGGCAGTGACCGGGGAGGTGTGAACGATGGCAGGGCGCAAGATGATCGCCGGGGCCTTAGGCGGCTGCGTGCATGTGGCCGGCGTGCTCTCTTTCCTCAAGATTGCCCAGCGCCACGGTTACGACACGTATTTCCTGGGCGCTGCGGTAGGGGTGGAGCGCCTGGAGCAGGAGATTGACCGCCATCAGCCCCAGGCGATTGCGGTGAGCTATCGCCTGACGGCAGAGACGTTAGAGCCCCTTCTGGCTTCCTTGCGGGAGCTCATAACCAGGCGGAGGTGGCAGGATAAGGTCTGGCTCTTTGGCGGCACGCCCCCAGCGGCAGAGGTGGCACGGCGCAGCGGCCTGTTTACCGCCGTTTTTGGCGAGGCGACAAGCGAGGAAGTGGAGGCTTTTTTCGCAAAGACAACTCGCAAAACTGTGGCCGGCCAACCGCCGCAGACGCTCATGGGGCGCATCGCCGCCAGCGCGCCGTCGCCGATTCTGCGGCACCACTTTGGGCTGCCCGACCTGAGGGCCACTATCGCTGGAGCCCGCCAGCTTGCCATGGCCGGCGCTATTGATGTTCTGTCCATCGCGCCAGACCAGAACGCCCAACAGAGTTTCTTTCGCCAGGAGGAGATGCGACCGGAGCTGGACGGCGCGGGCGGAGTGCCATTGCGAACGCCGGCGGACCTGCGTGCCATCTACGAGGCCACCCGCTGCGGCAACTACCCGCTGCTGCGCTGCTACGCCGGCACGCGCGACCTGGTGCGCTGGGCGGAGATGCTGGCGGAGACCATCAACGTGGCCTGGGGCGCGGTGCCACTTTTCTGGTACAACGTGCTGGACGGTCGCTCTGATCGGGCTCTTCCGGACGCCATTCGGGAAAACCAGGAGGCTATGCGCTGGTACGCCAGTCATGGCATCCCCCTGGAAGTGAACGAGGCGCACCACTGGAGCCTGCGCGAGGCGCCAGACAGTGTGGCCGTGGCAACCGCATTCTTGGCGGCATACAATGCCAAAAAAGCCGGGGCCCGCCACTACGTGGCGCAGTACATGTTCAATACTCCGCCGGGCACCTCTGCGCCCATGGATCTTGCCAAAATGCTGGCCAAAGTGGCCCTCATCGAGTCGCTGCATGACGACGGCTTCGTAAGCGTCCGCCAGACGCGCACCGGGCTGGCGAGCATGAGCACGGCAGCCGATGTGGCAAAAGGCCAACTTGCCGCCTCCACCTTCTACCAGCTGGCGCTGGAGCCCCACATCGTGCACGTGGTCGCTTTCTGCGAGGGCCATCATGCGGCCACGCCAGAGGAGATTATCGAGAGCGCAGCAATTGTGCGCGGCGTGATCCAGAACCACAGCTTGGGCGCTCTGCCTACCACGGAATCCCCGCTGGTCGTTGAGCGGAAAGAGCAACTTTTGGCCGATGCCAAGCTGCTGCTCGAGGCAATCCGCGCGCTGCCTTCGCACCACGTGGACGACCCGTGGTCGGACCCCGAGAACTTGGCGCGCGCCGTACAGGTGGGCATTCTCGATGCGCCACATCTCTGCGGCAATCCACACGCGGCAGGCAAAGTGGCTACGCTGATGAAGAACGGCGCTTGCGTGGCCATAGACCTGGCAACAGGCCATGAGCTTACCGAGAAAGAGCGGCTGGAGCGCCTAGGCTTCTAAATTCGCCTTGGCAGGTGCGTGGCGAGGCAGAAAACCTCAGCTTCCCACCTGCGTCTCATCATCCCGCACTCTGGGCGCCATCGTCACGCCGGTAAAGCCGAACACCACCAGGATCAGCACTGCCGCGTAGTTCTGCACCGCCCATGGCAGGTACTGGAAGGGCGACACGCCGATGGTGCCGGTCACGTACACCCCGGCCATGCTCCACGGAATGAGGGGCACGACGATGGCCCCGCACTCTTCAAGGAGCCGCGACAGGTTCTTGGCCGCCAGGCCCTTCTGCCGGTACACCGGGGCGAACAGCTCAGCCGGTACGATCATCGACAGGTAGGAACTGCCGGTGACCATGGCTGTCAGAATGGCGCTGGCCGCGGTGGTCGCCACCAGACTCCACACGCGCGCGGTGAGGCCCTTGATGTGGTCAAAGATTACCTGCAGCAGCCCGGTGCGCTGCATGATACCGCCGAAGCTAAAAGCGGTGAACGCCACCAGTTGCACGCCCATCATGCTCATCATGCCCCCGCGCGAGATGAGTCTGTCCACCTCTGCCACGCCGGTGGCCGACTTGTAGCCGGTGTCCATGGCCTGCGCGACCTCGGGCACTGAGGCTCCCTGGAAGATGACCGCCAACGCGCCGGCGGCCAAGGCGGAGAAGAGCATCCCCGGCAGGACGGGCTTCTTGGCGGCCGCAAAATAAAAGACCACGACCAGCGGGAGCAAGAGCAGCACGTGGAAGCGGAAGTGCTGGCGCAACGTCTCCATGATCAGCCGCATGGTCTCCGATTCGGCGGTGGTGGTGCCATAGCGCAGACCGACGACGAAATAGACGACAAAGCCAAGCAACCAGGCCGGCACTGCTGAATACATCATGTGCTTGATGTGATCGAAAAGGTTGGACGCCGCCACCGCAGGCGCCAAATTCGTGACGTCAGAGAAGGGCGACATCTTGTCGCCAAAATACGCGCCGGCGACAATGGCCCCGGCAGCCGGTCCTGCCGGAATGCCTTGCGCTGTGGCGATGCCCATGAAGGCCACGCCCAGCGTGCCGATCGTGCCCCAGGAGGTGCCTGTCGCCAGCGAGGTGAGGCTACACACAAAGCAGGCGGTGACCAAAAAGATCTTCGGCGAAATGAGCTTGAGGCCGTAGTAGATGATCATCGGGATGGTGCCTGCGGCAATCCACGAGCCGATGAGGATGCCCACGCAAATCATGATGAGCATCGCGGGCAGCGCCTTGTGGATGCTTTCCACAATCCCCTTTTGCATGTCCTCCCAGCGAAAGCGCAGGATGGTGCCGAGCAGACCGGTGAGCAGTGCGGCAGCGATGAGCAGCACCTGAGGGACGATGCGATAGATCCCGTAGCCGATGACCAGCAAGGCCATCATCGCTACGATGGGAATGAGCGCGACAAGAAGTGGTGGGCGTCGTTCTGCCACGCGCGGTTCGCTCCGGCTTTCCATCGATTAGCCTCTCTGGTTGCTCTGGGGTCGGATGGACAATAGGAAAAGGGGACAGCCGGCAAGGGCTGTCCCCTGTGCAGTCGGCGCGGGTCTACAGGCCGGTGAGTGGGTCGGGCAGCTTGATTTCGGTAATGCGGCCCAGCTGGTCCAAGGTGCCGGGATGTTTCTCGTCCCCCTTCTTGCACGCCTCGATGTCACCCACCACCATGATGGTCATCTCGCCCGGTTTGATGTACTTCTTCGCCACGCGCAGCACATCTTCCTTGGTGACCGCCCGGATCTTGGCGCAGTAGGTGTCCAAATAGTCGAGCGGGAAGCCGTCGTATTCCAAGGAGGCAAAGGTGCTCATCGTCCCGATGGCAGTGGAGAACCGATCTGGGAAGCTGTCCAGGAAGTAATTCTTGGCCGTCTCCATCTCCTCGTCGCTCACCGGTTCTCGGCGTATCCGTTCGAACTCCTTGAGGATGAGGGAAATGGCGTAGTACACGGTCTGGGACTTGGTCTGGACATAGCCATAGAACGTGCCGGGGAAGAGATGCTCATTGGCGAAACGCGACCCCGTGTTATAGGCCAGACCCTCATCGGAGCGCACCTTGCTGGTGATGCGCGAGGTGAAGCTGCCGCCGCCAAGAATAAAGTTCATCACGTTGATGGCAAAGACATCGGGATTGGTGTCCTTGATGCCGAAGTGGCCCACGTTCACGTACCCCTGGTTGATCTGCTTCTGGATCATGAACACGCCCGGACGGTTCTTGGCGACCACTTCAGGGATGCGGGGGAGCGTCACCTGGCGGCGCTGCCACCCGGCAAACGCCTCCTCTAACTTCTGCAACATCTCCTCTCGCTGAAAATCCCCTGCCACCGCCAATATGATGTTGTTCGGGACAAAGTAGGTATGGTGAAAGTCCAACAGGTCCTGCCGGGTGATCCCTTCGATGGAGGCCTTTGTCTGCTCCCACACCAGGGGGTGGTCGCCGTAGAGGAGCTTCCGGAACTCCCTTTCCAAGACGGCGCGCGGCTGATCGTTCTTGGTCTTCAGTCTCTCGATCGCCTCATCCTTGTAGAGCTTGATCTTGTCCTCGGCGAAAGCGGGGTTCATGAGCACGTCGGCGTACAGTTTGAGCACTTCGTCTCTGTCGCGTGCTAAGCACGACATGCTGGCGCTGCCAGAGGTAGTGCCGATCATCGTGCGTATCGAGGCGCCCAGGAAGGCAAGGCGCTCATCCAAGTCGTCGCCGCTAATGTTGTTCGTGCCGCCGGTGCGCATCACTTCGCCTGCCATGCGCGCTAGCCCTACCTTGTCGCGCGGGTCATAGAGGCTTCCGGTGCGGATGGTGGCCTGAATGTCCACCGTCGGCAGGGTGTGGTCCTCCATGATGTAGACCACCATGCCGTTGGTGAGCACGGTGCGATAGTCCTTGGCCTTGGGAGGCTCAAAGTGCAGCGGCCGAAAGGAAAGCTGAGAGGGGTGCTGCGGAATCTGGGCGGTGGCGGTGGTGATGGAGAGCGCCACCACCGCGAACAGGCCAATAGTCAACAAGCGTCTCATATGAGCTTCCTCCTTTGGGGCGATGGGCCTTCGTCGTCCAGGCTACCTGGGGCGCCTGCCTTGTGGCGTGCGGGCGGCCCGATAAAGAATGCCCACCGTGCGATTGTCCTTGACGAAGTAGGTAGAGGCGACGCGCATGATGTCCTCGGCAGTCACCGCCTTCATGCGCTCCAAGGACTTCTGCAGGTCGCGCCAACCGAGGCCTAACTCCGCACGGCCCAGGCGCGCTGCCAGTGCGTAGGTGGAACGCAGACTCTGGATAAAGTTCGCCTCGGTCTGATTCTTGACCTTCTGCAGCTCGTACTCCGGCACAGGCTCCTTCTTGAGGAGCTCGATCTCCTCGTACAGGGCCTGTTCCACTTCCTCCGGAGTGTGGCCCGCCTCCGACTTGGGGCGGCCGCTGAACGAGTACTGGCCGTCGTACATCATGCCGCCGCCGAAAGCGGATGCCTCCACAGCAATCCCTTTCTCCTTGACGAGTTTCTTGTACAGCCGTCCGGTGGTGCCGTTCATGAGCCCGCTGATCACGCGGAACACTTCTGCGTCCGGATGCCCGGCTGGCGGCACATGGTACATGATGGTCACCGAAGGGGGCGCCTCCGCTTCGCCATAGACGCGCTTCTCGCAGTACTGCTTGGGCTCGGTGGTGCGCACCGGCTCCGGATCGGGTCCGCGCGGCACGCGCCCAAAGTACTTCTCCGCTAAGGCGATAATCTCCTGGGGATTGATATCTCCCACGTACACGGCCACCGCATTGTTCGGCACGTAGTAGCGGCGATTGTACTCGATCATGTCTTGCTTGGTGAGCTTCTGCAGGTCGGCGTCCCAACCAACTACGCTCCAGGCGTACGGAGAGGCGGCCCAGAAGGTGGCATTGAGCTGCTCCCGGAAGAAGTAGCCGGGGCTATTCTCGCTGAGGCGCCTCTCCTCGCGCACCACTTCCTTCTCCGAGTAGAACTCGCGGAAGTAGGGGTTGAGCATACGGTCGGATTCCAACCACATCTGTAGCTCCACCTTGTTAGAGGGCAAGGTGACGTAGTAACCGGTAATCTCCTGACCAGTGGAGGCGTTGAGGCCAGTGCCGCCGTTCTTCATGTACGTCTCCCAGAGGTCGTCCTTGATGATGTAGCGCTTCTCGTACTTCATGAGGCTGTCGGCCTGCGCCTCCCATTGCTTGATCTTGGCCTGGTCGCCGTCCCGCTTCCAGTACTTCTCGCGATAGATGAGGTGGTAGAGGCTATCGATCTGGCGGTTCAAGGCGTCATCCGCTGCAAAGTCCGTGACGCCGATGGTGCGCGTTCCTTTGAACATCATGTGCTCGTGAAAGTGGGAAATGCCGGTGATACCGGGTCGCTCGTTGACGGAGCCGACCCGGTAGTAGATGTGGCACACGACGCGCGGCACCTCGTGGCGCTCTACCATGAGAATCCTCAAGCCGTTGTCAAGAGTGTGCTCGATGACCTGGTCCTCCAAATTGAGCTCCTGGGCGTACACGGCCGGTGTTGCCCAGAAAAGGACAAGCGCACCGACCAGGTACGCCGTGTGTCTGCATCGCGTTAGCATGAGTCAGCTCCTCCTTTGGTTAATCCCAATGCCGTGCTCGTTCGCAAACGCGCCACCGGTTTGCTTCACCTGTTCACAGCTCTTTTAGCCAGATGTTGCGGAATTCCACGTGGGCATCGTGCCCCAGGAAGCCGATGTGTCCCCGCTTCCTCTGCAAGCCTGGGTGGGGGCGACCATCCGGGGTGCCGGCGGCGATCAGCTCATCCAGATTCACGTCCACAATGGTGACCCCGTTGAGCACGACGCTTATCTGACGACCTTGTGCCTTCACCTCCTGAACGTTCCACTCGCCGGCAGGGCGCAGATGGCCGCGCAGGGCCGGCGCCACGCCGTAGATGGAGCCGTGGCACTGATACGGCTTGATGGCCGCGTACGCTGGATGGGCGTCATCCAAAATCTGCAATTCCATGCCCTCGTAGGCGGCATCGCCTTGCAGAGGCGCGCGGATGCCAAGGCCGTTGTTGGCCCCGGGCGTGAGCCGAAACTCAAAGCGCAGTACAAAGTCCTGGAACTCGTCGGCAGTGTACAGGTTCGCATAGACCCCCTTGGGGCAGACGATGGCGCCATTGCGCACATAGTAGGCGTCGGTCGCCCCGACCCAGCCGCTGAGGTCGGTGCCGTTGAAGAGCTGGCGCCACTCCCCAGGCCGGGGGATCTCCCGGATGAAGATGTTGCGGAAGTAGAGCTTGGTGCCGTGACTCTGGAGCTCGATCTGCCCAGAGGGGAAAATGGGCTGCGCGCGGTCCCAGTAGTTCTCCATGACCACGTTGTCCACCACGAGTTTTCCGTTCAGGAACACGGTGACCCGCTCGCCAACCATGGTGATGTCGAAGGTGTTCCATTGCCCCACCGGGCGGTCTGCACAGACCAGAGGCTTGCTGGGATGCACCTGATTGTTGTACAGCCCTCCTGAGCCTTCCGGATGGCGGCCTGCGTCCCAGATCTGCACTTGGGGGGAGCCGCGCAGGTAGATGCCGCTGTCCCCCTCCCGCTCGATTTTCCAGTCGACCAGGAGTTGAAAGTCCTCATAGTCGCGGGCAGTGCAGAGGTGGCTGCCTTTGCCGTCGAAGACCAGCACGCCGTCCACTACGCGCCAGTGGGCGCGCATGGTGTCGTCAGCCGCGGCTTGTGCCTGAGCCAGTTCGTCCGGGCTCATCTGCGCGCGCGTGAGCGGATTGCCCACCAGGCCTTTCCACCCGGTGAGATCCCGACCGTTGAACAGGGCGACAAACCCCTCGGGGGGCACGTTCTGTTCCTCTGGTAGGCGGCGGATCTTGATGTTGCGGTACCAGACCTCCTCGCCGTGATGTTGGAGGGCGATGTGCCCCTCTCTTGCCAAGGCAAACCAGGGGTAGTCCTTGAACTTGCTCCGCGCGATGAGTTGCCGCAGGGAGTCGCAGGCCAGGTCATAGGCCACCACCTTTGCGCCGTTCAGCCAATGCTCTGCCCTGCTGCCCTGCACCACGATGCGCGCCTGGTTGTACTTTCCCGCCGGGCGGAGACGCTTACCCTGCGGGGCGATGAGCCCGTACAGGGCGCCAGCGGAGGTTTTCGGGTCGCGGCCGTCTGGGTGGCGTTCGTCGTCCAGCACCTGCATCTCCGGAGCAGACTGCCAGACGGCATCGGCCTCTTCGCTCACGCGGTAGAAGATGCCGCTATTGCCCCCGGGGGCCACCTTCCATTCCAGCACTAACTCGAAATTGCGATAGGTCTCTTTGGTGATGATGTCCACATGCTCGCCGCCGACAATGGTCTTCAGCGCTCCGCCCTCCACGGCCCAGCCTTCGCTGGGGAATGTCGTGCGGTGAAAGCCTCGCCAGGCGTCCACGGAGCGTCCATCAAACAGCGTGACCCATTGCTGGTTCCCGCAGGCGGCAAGGCACAGGATCCCCGCGGCGGCGCCGATCAGGCAAAACCGATGTCCCTTCATGCTGAATCCTACCTCCGCACGATGCCGAACGCTCAGCCTCAGCGGCAGCCGAGTTCGTTGAGAAATGCAATGCTCTGCCGCACAGCCGGCGAGGGATCGTCGCGCTGCGCTTCGTTTTCGTACTCGATGCACAGGTAGCCGTCGTACCCCTGGCGCCGCAGCTCAGAGACCACCGCGCGGATATTCGCCTTGCCCTGGCCGCAAGGCACGTCAATGGCGTCGCGCGTGGCAAAGGCATTGAGGTCCTTGAGGTGCACGTCCAGGACGCGGCCGCGCAACAGACGTAGGGCCTCCACTGGCACCACTCCGCTGCGCAGCCAATGACCGGTGTCGGCGCAGGCGCCTAAGTGGTGGTCGCGCTCGCGGATCTGCTCGTGGAGGGTCTCGGGGTGCGCGTATCGCGACGGCGCCGGGTGATTGTGAATGGCCACGCGGATGTCGTATTCCTTCGCCATGCGCTCTACCAACGGCAAGGCGTCGAACTCAGGCTCGGCGACCACGGTGGGAATGCGCAGCCTCTTGGCAAAATCGAACACCCGCCGCACGGCCTCCTCGTCCTGGCCGAGGTCGACCACGCCGTAGGCCACCAGGCGCAGGCCGCGCTCGGCGAGCGCCTTTTCCACAAGACTCAGCTGGTCCTCCGACATGTGGTGGTCAAAGACCGCCCCGGGCAGGTCGGCAGCAAGTGGTTGTCCTGGGTAGGCCTGAACTGCCGAGAGGCCCAGCTCCCGAATCCGGTCCAGCGCCTCGATGAACGTGAAAGCCCTAAACGTCCAGCACTGCACGGCCAGAGGAGGCGCCGGCGTGCGCGTGGCGCACCCCACCCAGCTTGCCAGCAGCAGAGCAGCACACAGTGTTCGCAACATGATGTCCATCCTCAAGAATGAGGGTTGTCTGGTTGCCGCACGAGGTAGCGGGCCTATACCTTGCGCGGATTCCACCTGCCTTGCGCTACCGCCGGGACGAATGTGTCCAGTCCTGGCGGCGGGAAGGAGAGCGTCTTCTGCTGTTCGGCGCTCATGTAGGCGGTCATGAGCAACTCGGTCACATTCAGGCCGTCGTCAAAATTCTCCATGGGCCGCTTGCCTGCCAAGAACGACTGCACCATGTGGCGGTTCTCCGCCTCGTAGCCGTACTCGCTCTCTTCGTTGCTCACCACCGGCATCAAGCCCATCTCGGCGTTTTGCTTTTCCACAAGGTCCTCGCCCTGCTCGCCTTTCACCTTACGGCTGAAAAAGACCCGGAGCCCGGATTCGAGGGTGTTGATGGCCAAAGAGTACTCTGGCCCCAAGAGCTCCATGCTCAGGCGTAGGCCGGCGCCGACATAGCACCAGGAGGTCGTGGTCTCGACAATCAACGGCTCGCCGTGCTCGTCGTGGTACTCAATGAGCGACCGGGCAAAATCCTCGGCAGGACGGCGGCGGTAGTCCAACTTGCCCTCGCTGTACTTCTTCAGGTGACGGACGTACTCGGGACGTTGCCATTTCAGGCAGGAGGTGTGGGCGGTCACCTTGACCGGCGTGAGCACGCTGCGCGGCGCCCCTGGCGGGGTGAGCATGAAGCGCGCCGCTTCCACGGAGTGGCACATCATGTCGTTCAGCACGCCGCCGCCCTGCAAGGTGCCTTCCCAGAACCACGGCATGTGCGGTCCGCTGTGCTCCTCGGCGGCCCGTGCCAGATACGGCCGGCCAGCGATAGCCGCCCCTCGGGACCAGACGATCTGTTTTCCCCGCACCACGCTCGGGGAAAAGATCTGGTTTTCGAGGTAGCCATCCAACAGGCCGGCTTTTCGGGCGAGGTCGCGCATCTTGCGTGCCTCAGCCACGGTGCGCCCCAGGGGCTTTTCGCAGGCCACGCCGATCAGCTCCCCCTTGCCGGTCTCCAAGGCATGGACGATTTCCTCCATCACCTCCAGGCGGGCATAGTTGGGGATGCAGATCCAGATGGCGTGAATGGCCGGGTCCGCCACCATGTCGGTGATGGTCTTGTACGGTTTAGCATCGCCAACCCGCAGCTTCTTGGCCAAAGAGGCCGCTGCCTGCGCCGTCTTGCGGTTCTTGTCCACGATGCCCACGATGTCGGCATCGCGCACCCCCACCCACGAGCGGATGTGGAAGCTCCCCACAAATCCTCCCCCGACGATTCCGACCCCCAGCCTGGTCACTTCCATATGCTCACCTCACTTTCTGCTTGCCTGTCACGTCGTCGCTTGCGCCTTGCCCGCCTCCCGCTGTTCGCGGAAAAAGAGCACAAAGGCCAGAGCACACAGAATGGTCAGCACACAGGGCACCAGGAACACTGCCCGCCAGTTGGTCACTCCTGCCGCCGTAAATGTATCCTTGATCCAGCCGGCAAAGAGACTGCCGATGAAGCGCCCCAGTCCTAAGGCGATGATGGCGATCAGACTCTGCGCCGAAGCGCGGATGTCGCTGGGCGCCACCTTGTCCACGTAGATGAAGGCCGCCGTGAAAAAGAACACATAGCAGAAGCCGTGTAGCGCCAACGAGGCGATGACCAACCAGGCCGGCGTGCCGATGGCGAAGATGATGTAGCGAACCGGCCACGCCAACGCGCCGATGGCCAGCGTGTTGCGCATGCCGTACTTTTCCAGAAAGAGGGAAAGGAGGAAGGCCATCACGAAGATCTCCGCCACCTGCGCAATGGTCATCACTGCAGAGATCGACTTGGCCGGCAGGCCGATGACCGGCGACTGCAAAAAGGGCGCGGTGAGGATGTAGTAGAACTCTAACTCCGTGGCCACCACAAAGGTGATGCTCACGAAAATCAGGAAGTTCTTGTCGCGCAGCATCTTCAGCGCCTCGAGAAAGGCGAAGGGGTTGACGCCCTCCTTCTTCGGCGGCGTGTGCGGCAGGCTAAAGGCTTGCAGTCCCATGATGAGGGAGAAGATGCCGGCTAAGAAGAGCGTATCGCCGCGCAGCATGAGGCTCTGCCCAGCGTAGCGCCACGCTGCCAGGAGCCACCCGGCGGCAATCCAGCCGATGGTGCCCCACACGCGAATGCGGCCGAACTCCTTCTCGGAGCTTTCCAAGTTGATCATGGCAATGGAGTTTGTGATGGCCAGCGTCGGCGCATAGAGGAGGCAATAGAGGAACATGAGCGGTAGCAGGGTGCCATAGGAAGTGATGCGTGACATGGCGAGCAGCAACACGCCGCCGGCCAACTGCAGCATGGCGATCACCTTCTCAGAAGCGAGCCAACGGTCGGCAACCTGGCCACCCAGGAAAGGTGCCACAATCGTTGCCAGCGGCAGCACCGCGTAGATCCACCCCACCTGCACGCCGGTGAAGCCGAGCTGGTTCATCAGATATTCCGAAAGAACTGGCGCCCACGCCCCCCAGATTGCGTACTGCAGGAACATCATGATGCCGAGTCGTGTCTTCGTCGACATGGAGCCCTCCGCTGTGCTGACTCTTCTCGTGGTCGGCCCTCAGACAATTCTCCGCTTGACCGGATCCCAGAAGACCTTGCGTCCCTCCAAATACGACTTGGTGGCCATGTGGCAGGTGATGGCCTCCTCAAACCCGCGCTCGATGTTGCAGCTGGGTTGCCCGCCGTTGCGAATGCAGTCTAACCACTCCTTGATGTGCAGGTGGGAGACGTCCACCCGCTTGCCCTCGCGATAGGTGTACAGGAGCCCCCGCGAGGCGAAGTACTGCTCGCTGGCCGAAGTCACCGCATCGATGCCCTTGGCCCCCGGGTGATAGGTGAAGAGCGGCAGCGAGGGGTCGATGATCCCCTCCTCAATCTTCTTCTTGAAGCGCGTGGACTCATAGTCGGCAGTCACGGTCAGAACGCCGCCAACCTCCATGGCGGCGTCATGCCCCATGAAGACCTTGCCGCGATTGCGGTTGCTGGCCAGTGTGGCGCTGTAAATGAGCGTCAGGTTGCGCTCGGGGTACTCAAAGACCACGTGGAAGACGTCTGGCACGTCGCGGCCGTCCTTGTAGAAGTAAATGCCGCCGGAGGCCACCGCCGAGTGGGGAATGCCGAGGTCGAGGATCTGGTTGACGGCGTCGTACTCGTGCGACAGCAGGTCTCCGGAGAGGCCTGTGCCATAGTCGAACCAACAGCGCCAGCGGAAGAAGCGCTCCAAGCTAAACGGCACCTTGTGCGGCGCCGGCCCCTGGAACTGCTCCCAGTCGATGGTCTGGGGACTGCCATCCTTGTGGATGTCGTACACCCAGGCACCGCCCGGCGAGTTGCGATTGGTGGTGGTCTCCACCAGGGTGATGGGGCCCAAGATCCCCTTCTGGACGATCTCCCGCGCCTTGGCGTGGGTGGCCTGCTGGCGGTTCTGGTGGCCGAGCTGGAAGACGATGCCGCTGCGCGTCACCGCCTCGTGCAGCCGGTAGACCTCCTCTTCCGTGCGGGTCATGCACTTTTCCAAGTAGACGTGTTTGCCGGCCTGGGCGGCATCGATGGCCATCTGTGCGTGCCAGTGGTCAGGCGTGGCAATGATGACCGCATCCACGTCTTTGCTGGCCAACAGCTCCTGGTAGTGGCGGTAGCGCTTGGCTCCTGCCAAGGGCGCGCCAGCTCCTCCAGGCCGCACCTCGTTCTTGGAGGCGGCCAAGCCGCGCTCGGCGCGCACGTCGAACACATCGCACACGGCGGTCAGCGCGAGGTTGAGGTCTTCCTGCTTGAGCCAGTCCTCCAGCCACTTGTCCAACTTGTTCCTTTCTGCGTCGCGGCGCTTCTGCTCTACCCAGTCGGGGTGGGCAAAGCCTGCGGCACGGATCAGGTCCTCGCCGCGGCCGCCGAAGCCGATGATGCCGAGGCGGATCAGTTCGCCTGCCTTCTTGCCGGTGGTCTTGGGCAGCACTGCAGGCGCCTCGCCCAGACCGAGCTCCGACAGAATCTGCGCACGGCGGCTTTCATCTAACGAGCGCTTCTTGAGCAGGCCGTAGACAAAGAGCCCCAACACTGGCACCGAAGCCAAACCCTTGAGCACCTCGCGTCTGCCAATGCCCCGACCTGCCTGGGGTTGCTGCTCCTGGGGCTCGCCTTTTCGGACGTTCTTCTCAGGCATGGAGCGTTCTCCTGTTTTCACGCATGTTGTGGGTCAACAATTCGCGGCGGACCGAACAGCAGTCGGTCCAAGCCCAAAATCCTGCCGGTGGGGAAAAGCGCCAGTACCACGAGCGCACACAACTCGATGAGGTTTTTGTTGACGATGAGATAGCTTCCCTCGGTCGGCGCGGAATACTTGAAGCCGACAAAGGGCGGGTTGCAGAGGTAGTAGAGCAGGAGCAACACTGCGCCAGCAATGGCTGCTGGCCTGGTCAGACAGCCCACGATGAGCCCCAGCCCAATGGCGATGAGGCCGTAGATGTTGAGCCAGTCGACGACGCGCAGTGCCGTCGGGTTGGCCACAATGGAGGTGAAGAACCCGGAGAGGAAGCCCTTCGCCTCCAGCAGATAGCCGGACGACGACCAGTACGGATTGAGCAACTTGGCCAGCCCCTCGTAGAGAAAGTGCCAGCCGATGAGCATGCGCAGGGCGACCAACGCGCCCAGCTGCCAGCCGGAGCAGGTTAGTTTTTCGCCGTGTCGCTGTTGTCTTGCCATAAATCCCTCGCTCGTAGGTGGAATGTGACGGGGACGCTGGTGAGAACTCGGGAGTTCGAGTGGTCAGGGAGAAAGTAGCGTGGCTCCAAGGGGGCTGTTGAGTCCAGTTTTCTAAAGAACGACATGTCAGCGTTTCGCCCCCTTGTTGCCGACACTTTCCTGACGGAAGCTCTTCTGACCACCCAAGGTCCTCCGCTTGGGGCTTTGCAGTTGCGGCGCAATGGAACCAAACGCCGCTCGTGCCACAAGATAATGAATTTTCCTCTGGAAGTCAAGAAGAAAAGACGCCCATGTTCGGAGGGCCGCGATGTTTTGCCGATAGCGAGCGCTCGACAAACTCCTGGCGCCGGCAGGAATCTGTGCCGTGCGCCCCGCAATGCCGTGGAGTCAATTGGCTCCGCTCGAAACGCCCCGCGCTGGCAGGGCTTTGCTAAGAACAGAGTTGGTCTCGGCACGAACGTGTTTGCAGGCAGCGATGACAGGGGAGAAAACTCTTGACAGCTTGGCGGATTTTCTCTATATTGCGCCAGAGTGGAGGCCGGAAGGTGCTCTTGGCGTTGCACACGGCGCAGATGTGGCCGTCGGTAGCTCTGCAGGCCATGAGGGAAGCTATGTTTTGCTTCGAGGCTTGAAAGAGCCCTTGCGGTAGCTCGAGCAGAAGGCCGTGAGGAATCTTCAGAGTCGACGGCAAGCTGCTCCCCCTAACCCCAGGCCAGGGAGTCTTCCTGGTCGCCGCCAAAAGTCTTGCTCGGAGGCTAAGGGCACGACCTCCTGCTTCATGACTGCCCGGGTTTTGGGGCGCGCCGTGCATAGCGGGACGGTTACTATGGCTGAGGAAGCCGCAAAGCCGCGCATCTTCATGTTCGACGACCACGACTCTGTGAGAGAGAGCTACATGCGGTGGCTCGAATTCGAAGGCCTGCATGTGGTGGGAGGAGCGAAGAGCATCGACAACTGCCTTGAGCTGCTCCGC
>JACIZP010000061.1 GCA_014359355.1 Calditrichota bacterium
GGATAGGCCATGCCGATGCGCGGGCTGAACTTGAACTTTTTCTTGGCCTTCACCCACCCATTGTACTCAAAGCCGGGTCGGGTTGGGTCCTGCTCGCCCAGGGGATCCAAGGGATCGGCCCACATCTCACCGCCGGCATTGGCGTAGTCCATCCTGCCCCCGACATTGATGACGACGCTGCCATACTCAATCTTGTCTAAGATGTAGAGCGCACCCTCCTTGGGAAACATGCGGTAGATGGTCGGGTACGCCGAGGGCCCTGAGGTCCCTTGGTCGTCGTGCCGGTGCACGTCCATGTACACGAACTGGCCTCCAACCTTGAGCTGATGGTGCCTGGTCACCTGGCTAGTGAAGTCCAGCCGCAGGTCATAGGTGACGCTGGAGTCGCCCTCAAAGTAGTTGTTGTCATAGCGGATCCGGAAGTAGCCCTCCCAGGGGTCGAGCACGCCGTAGGTATTGTAGTGGGCGTATTGCTCCTTGGCCAGAATGTTATCCCAGTCCGGCGCCCAATAGTTGGTCAACCCCATGACGGTGGCATAGGGGTGACCGTAGTCATTGAGAATGCGCGAGCGGCGGGACTGGAAGAAGCGCTGAAACCTGAAGGTGTAGAAGGTGGAGGGACTCAACGTGTGGCTCAATACCAGGCTCTGTCTGTTGCTGCGCTGGATGCGTACCTGGCGGGCGCCCATGCCGGAGCGGTTCCGATGCCAGATCTCAAAGTTGGTGCTCCCACAGACCGGACAGACCTCAGGCGTTGGTTCACCAGGGGCAACAAAGCGGCCGTCGTCGTACTTGGCCCCGCGCAAGAAGATGCGCGCGCCACAGTCGCTGCACACCAACAACCGGTCGATGGTCTCCCGCTTGTCCACTGGGCTCTGATCCACGTTGTACCAACCGCCGAACCAGTCGTCAGGCAGGTAGTAGTAATAGCCCGCGTGGAACACGTTGGCCTGACTGTAGCCGCCCGACTGGGAAGCGCTCAGCGCCAACTTGAGGTTGGGACTGATGCGCCAGGTCAACTTACCCAAGTAGTCAAACGAGTTATCCCACCCCAACCCTTTCCACCCTTTCCAGATATCTATGGGGTTAATCCAGCGCACGGCCCCGTACACCGGCCCTTTGGTCTTGACGCTCTGCAGTTGTGCGGAGGTGATCAGGTCCATCTTGCCGTCTTCGAGGAAATCCTTGATCAACTCCTTTGACGAGGGAAGGTCCCCACGGTAGTCGTCCCAGATGATGTCGTCAAACTTGAGCACCGTGCCAGCCTGGACACTGGCCTCGCCAGAGAAGAAGAAGGACACGGTCTTGGTGAAGGGCACCGGGCCACTGAAGCTGGCCACTACGTCTTGGTAATTGCGCGCCCGTCCCTCAGCAGGCGCCAACGCCTTGATGCCAAACGGCATGGAAGTGCTATACTCGAGCTGCCCCGAGAAGACTGACCCCCCCTCGCGCGTGGACAGGTTGATGACCCCGGACAGGGCATTGCCGTATTCAGGGCTAAACCCGCCGGCAGCCACCGTCATCTGGTTGATGGCGTTATTGTTGACCCGCGTGGCGAAGCCGCCAAACAGCGGGTTCCCAACCTTCATGCCGTCAATGACTAAAGCCAGCTCGTTGTTGCGCCCGCCGCGCATACGAATGTCCTCGATGCCGCGCAGATCGTAGCCCGACTTGCTGTACGGCGTATTGGTCAGGATAGTGACATTCGACTGCAACGCCAGTACCCTGGTCATGTCCTCAGCAGGCAAGTTCTTGATGTCCTCGTAGGTAATGGTGGAAACCTTCGAGGTCACGTCGCGCTCGATGAGCGGGCGCTCGGCCGTCACCACCACCTCCTCCCCCTCCAACACCGTCTCTTCTATCTCAAAGTTGATGCGCGTGGTCTGATCCACCACCACCTGCACCCCTTCCTTGTGGACCGTCCGGTACCCAATCATCGAGGCCACCAGTGTGTAGGTTCCTGGCTGCACGTTCAGGATGAAGTAGTAACCATCCGGGCCAGTGGAGGCACCGCGTGCCGTGCCCTTGACGATTACGCTGACCCCAGGAATGGGCCGGCCAGAGGCCTTATCCTTGACCACCCCGTCGATCTTGCCAGTGACTGATTGGGCGTGGACGAGGCAAGGTAGGAGTAGCAAAGCTACCCCTAGCCCCATAACTATGCTCCCTCTCATAGTTCCCTCCTGTAAAGGGTTCAGTTGCAGCGCGCGCGTGGTCTGTCCTGCGCTCCCAGCCCGCGGCGCGCACGCCTCCCGCCCTGGTGCGCCACTTCTGCGGCGCAAAGACGATGCTACTTGCCGGAAAAACACAAAAGGCACACCTCCCTCCCTTCCCACCAAAAAGGGTAGCTGTGCCTTTGCACTCCGAGGCTATCAACCATCACTCCAGCTCTCTGGGGCGCCTGAGCCTTGCAAGGCCGAGGTTTTGTGCTACGTCAATATAACATCCAACCGCTAAAATGTCAAGGGAAAAATTCATTTTTTTCCGGACCACGAGGAAAGCCCATCTTGTTTGCCTCCCTATCTTCCATCGGAACCTTCTTGTATGAGTCGCTGGATATGGTTCTCCAGAACGATTGAAGGGAGCTTGAACCCATGGTAGATCCGGTGTCTCCCGCAGCAGCGATACCCTTTCCTAAGGGCGAGGGAGGGGCATAGGCCTCGGCTGCAAACCCTCCCTTGTGTCTACAGGCTTCTCCGTTTTGGGATTCGTTCCCCACAAGCGGATGAAGCACTTGCGGCGCGCTCTGTCAGGTGGTCGCCCACGGTGGCATGCAACTGTGCCAACAATCGCAGACCCCGGGCCCTTTCGGCCCACTTTTGCCCTCCGCGAGCCCATACACGATGAATGTTGAACTGACGTGTGTCTGCATCGTCGCCTCACTGCGCCCCTCGCAGGCGTGAGCCTTACTCACCAGGAAGTGCGCAGAGTTGTCTTGGTGCCGTCCTTCGTGGGGCGGCAGGCACCCCACTGGGGCGCACATAGCGCCGCGCGAATCAGTAAGGCGGCCGCCCGACTCTCCTCATCCGGAGCGACACTCGCCCGTGTCGCCGAGCTCCTTGGCATCCACCCGGATATGATGAAGAGGACGCAACTCTTTCCCCACCTCAAGTCCCTATCACCCCTTCTTTTTCATTTTCCTCACCAAGCCACGCAGGCAGATAACGCACGCACTCGGGGGAGATGTGGAAGATCGCGCAGCAACTTCCCATTCTCCGGCTTAAGACAATCACTTGCTCGTCAAACTCGTGTATGGTCTTGCGGATACGGTGTGGCACCGAGTCCCTGCTGTTCATCGCCCGTCGGCCAATTGGGCACGGGGATCCACGAGGCGGCGAGTTCGGGCGCGGTCTGGCTGAGGCCCACTCCCCTGGTTCTCTTCACCATCGC
>JACIZP010000062.1 GCA_014359355.1 Calditrichota bacterium
GAGCCGTGGAGGAGCCAAGAGCCGCACCTATGGGGATCGAGCTCTGGATGCCGATGTTCACGCCGGTATCGAAACTGTCCACCACCCGGCTGGAGAGGAGTTCATAGAAAATGGCCGCAATGGCCGCCACCCATTCGCCGCGAGGCTCTTTGGCAAACAAGGCGCGAAGCGAGCCCGGCCGGCTCTTCTCCGGCATGTTCAGCACCCTGTCCAAGTCCCACTCCACCGTCGACGAAAGGGCGTACTCTTCTACCCCCAAGCTGCGCACCAAGACTCTGCGATCCGTGCGGCGCTGAACCCCCACCACCACGGCATCTGAGAGGGTGGTTTGCAGCACCACCGCCCCAAAGGCGGTGGTCAGTCCCCCCATGAGCTCCAATCGCGCCGGAGCGTGGACGATGAATATGTCGCGGCGGGGCGCAAAGATCCCTCCAAAGGAGCGCTTCATGGTCTCAATGAAGGCCTTAACCTCAACAGGTGGTTTCTGCTTTCCTAACATTGGCTCCGCCGAATTGCCATCACCTTGCTTGTGGGCCCCTATTCCAGGCCCCTACTGAAGTTCAAATGTATCGCTGCGCGCCTCCTCACGACGGCAGCGGTACTTGTTGCTGCAGCCGCGCTGATGCGCGCCTCGATACCCATCTGCAAAGCGTCTCAGGGAAGCACGCCTTCTGGGGGCCCGACGCTTGCCTGGCGACCCTGGTGAGGCCTTTCCCAGCCAGTCTCACACCGGATTGGGCAAGTCGACGAACTCCACCTCCACACCGAACTCTTGGGCGATTTGCTCACCGAGCACCTTGATCCCCAATCGCTCGGTAGCATAGTGGCCGGCCGCCACAAAGTGGATGCGACTCTCCTTGGCCAAATGCATTGCCGCCTCCACCGGCTCGCCGGTGATGAAGCAGTGCAAGTCTAAATCGATCGCCTCTCGCAGACGCCACGCGCCACCGCCAGAGACTATGCCCACGGTCTCAACACTGGGCGGCCCGTAGTCGAAGATCAACGGATTGCTCTCGTACAGGATCTTGACCTTGTTGAATAGAACGCGCACATCTAACGGCTCGGAGTACCTCCCCCAGTAGCCGACCGTGGCGAAACGCTCCAAGGACATGAGACCCAAGGCACGCGCGGCCAGCGCGTTGTTGCCAAAGCTTGGATGGCCATCCAAGGGCAGATGGTAGGCGACCAGCGAGATGTCGTTCTCCAGCAGTACGGCCAGGCGCTTCTTCAGAAACCCTTTCACTGCTCTGCTGTCCTGGTCCCAGAAGAGTCCGTGGTGGACGATGACCATGTCGGCCCCTTTGGCTTGTGCCTGGCGGAAGAGCTCAAGCGAAGCAGACACGCCCGTGACAATCTTGCCGACGTGAGGCTTACCCTCGACCTGCAGACCCTGAGGGCAAGAGTCCGCATAGGACGCTGGCTCGAGAAGCTGGTTGAGATAGGCCACAAGTCGATCTCGCGCGACCACCTTTGGTTCTCCTTAGGCAATGCGTTGCTTTGCTGGTGAAAATGGCCGTGAGGCACGGGTCGGACTCAATGTCCTTTCGTGCCAACAGTAACTTGTCAACGCCCCATACACCGCTCACAGGCGAGCTGGCACCGACCGCGGCGCACGATCTGGCTGTAAGGCATGCGGCCGGACGCGCGCATCCTCAATGGGCAGGAAGCACCGCCCGCCCGCTCGTCTGGTCCCCACCCTGTCCGAATCCAGTGATCCCTTGCTCACATCCCTCTCGATCTGGCTTGCCAGTTGCACACCCACTCGGGTTGCCGGATGAGTGGTTCGGTCTTAGTACTTGTTGTGGTGCATGACGTCCTGGAGTGCCCGCTTGGGCACGTGCAGCACTCCGTCCTCGTCGCGCCAGTACTTCACGGAATCTTTCAGCAGTTCAACCTGCGGACTTTCTGCCGGGTAACCAAGAGCAAGGACGGAGTCGATGTCGCAATGCGCCGGAATAGCAAGTGCCTGGCTTACCCTGGGACGGTCCACCGACCCGATCCAACAGGCGCCTATGCCTAACTCTAAGGCCACCAAAATCATGCTCATGATGGCGGCACCTGCATCGTGTTCGCCGCCTTGCTGCCGGCGCTCGCGATTGAGAAGCACGACCACATATGCGGTCGGCCGCTGCCCGGGAGGAGGCGGTCCCTGCTCAGGGGGGAGGTAGCCCGCCCACTTGGTACACGAAAAGAGCAAGTCCACAAGCTGTGGGTCATCCACAATCACGAACTCGCAAGGCTGGAGGTTGGCGCCGCTAGGGGCTAACCGGGCAGCGTCCACGATCTTCTGCAGGGCAGAGAGCGGCACCGGCTCCGGCCTGAAGCGGCGGATGGTGCGCCGGCGCAAAATGAGCTCATAGACTCCCATTGCACCCTCAGTTGGTTGCCGTGAGCGACTACGGACGGGAAGACCGCAAGTTGTTGCTGTAATTTAAGAGATTTTGCGGAAAAATCAAGCGAAAAGCCATCTCGACACCCGCGGCCTGCGGGAGCGACACTCTGCGCCGAGCCGCAAAAAAAGATTGCCCCGGCACAAAAAGTGCTTGACGGGGAGGGGGATGATTCATATATTTATGCACAAAAATGCATGAATGCATGAATCGGAGAACTTACCATGGAGCCCATGTACGAGATGGAGGCGCGCCTGCTCACCTCGCTGGCACATCCGAACCGCCTCATGATACTGGAGCTTCTGCGGGACGGCCCCAAGTGTGTCTGCGAGCTGCAGGCTGCGCTGCGGATCGAGCAGTCGAACCTCTCCCGCCATCTCAAGGTCATGGCCCAGGAGGGGCTCGTTGCTCCACAGCGCCTTGGAACGCGGTCGTACTATCGCGTTGCCGAACCGCAGGTGTGGGCTTTGCGGGAAACGGCTGCCGAAATCGTCAAGAGGCGGCTGGCTCGTTTGGCCAAGATGATTGAGGCCGAGTAACACGCGACATCCATTGCGGCTCAGCAGGGCTTTGGAAAAGGTCGGGAGATGCAAGAGAGGAGCTCGATGGCCGGACTTTTCCCTTCGCGGCAGACGCTTGGGCAGGCGGCTCTGTTGACTGGGCTCGCCGTCATCGTGGGCCTGGGGTGGAATGCCCTGTGGCCAAAGGGCGTGGCGATTACGCGTACCCGTCCGCGGCCACCCTTGGCGATGCCGGCCGCTGAGGGTGAGACGCTGCTGTCGGACATTGCTCTTGGGGCTCGCGATGCAGGGCCTCGGGTCTACTACGTGACACTGACCCAGATGGATTCGCTGCGCGCACAGCCGGGCGTGGTGCTGGTGGATGCCCGTCCCGTGGAGAGCTTCACAAAGAGGCACATCCCCGGCGCCATCAGCCTGCCAGTCGACGAAGTGTGGCAGCGATCTGCGCAGCTCGCCAAGCTCGCCGAGGCACCGTTGGTCTTGGTGTACTGCGATGACCCACGCTGCGATGCAGCCGAACGCCTGGCAGATGAGTT
This sequence comes from Calditrichota bacterium, assembly GCA_014359355.1. Taxonomy (NCBI): domain Bacteria; kingdom Pseudomonadati; phylum Calditrichota; species Calditrichota bacterium. The sequence goes on from JACIZP010000062.1 coordinate 3,448, forward strand.
ATTGGCGCACGGCGTGAGGGCAATTGCCGTCTATCACGATGGCCTGCGCGGCTGGATGGATGCCGGACGGCCGGTGGCCCGCGGAGAACGGGCAGACGGAGGGCGAGAATGAAGGGGAGGTTTCCGTTCGTCGTGGTACGCGTGGTGCTGGGCTTCATCTTCGTGTGCGCGGCGGTGGGCAAGATTGCCGACCCTGCGGCGTTCGCCTGCGATGTTGACAATTACCGTCTGCTGCCCTATTTGGCCGTGACCCTGACTGCTGCCGTTCTCCCCTGGTTGGAGCTCTTGTGCGGCGTGAGCCTGATCATCGGGCGATGGACAAGGGGGAGCGCCCTTCTGGTGGCGGTGATGTTGGTGGCTTTCCTGGCCGGCCTGATTTCGGCTTTGGCGCGTGGCTTGGACATCGATTGCGGCTGCTTCACCTTGGGAAGCGAAGCCAGCAAGGTGAGCCTGCACCGGGTCCTCGAGGACGTGGTCATGTTGGCTGCTGCTTTGTGGATTTGGCGCAGGGAGGAGAGTGCGGCGCTGGCCCGTGCGAGTGGGAAGAGCGCGTAAGAGTCGTTGCTGTAGCAGTGTGGAGAAAGGAATGGACTGGAAAAGAGAGTGGCGGACGCTGGTGCTTATTGTTGTAGGTTTCCTGGTCTGTTTTTACCTGCCTGTGGGGACGCCCCGCTTCGATAGGGCCATTGCTGAAGCGCTGCAACTGGTCAAGTGGTACGCGCGGGAACACGTCGTGCTCTGCTTGATCCCTGCCTTTTTCATTGCCGGTGCCATCGCTGTGTTTGTCAGCAAGGAATCGGTGATGCGCTACTTGGGGGCGCGGGCCAACAGGGTGCTTGCCTACGGTGTTGCCTCCGTCTCCGGAAGCATCCTGGCGGTCTGTTCGTGCACGGTGCTGCCGCTTTTTGCCGGCATCTATCGCATGGGAGCCGGTCTGGGGCCTGCTACCACCTTTCTCTACTCGGGGCCGGCCATCAACGTCCTGGCCATTGTACTGACGGCGCGCATCCTCGGGCTGCAACTGGGGATCGCCAGAGCGGTCGGGGCGGTGCTGTTCAGCATCGTCATCGGCCTGCTCATGCACTTTTTCTTCCGCAAGGAGGAGTTGGCAAAAGAAGAGGCACAGATGCTGTTGCCAACACCAGAAGCAAAACGCCCGCTGTGGCAAACAGCCACCTTTTTCGCCTTGATGGTGGCAATCCTGGTGTTCGCCAACTGGGGCAAGCCGGTGCAGGCCGTTGGCTTGTGGGCGAGCATCTACGGCGTGAAATGGCTCCTGACCGGGGTTGCTGCTGCCGCGCTGGCTGTGGTGTTAGCCACCTGGTTTCGCCTGGGCTGGTGGAAACTGTTCCTGGTAGCAGGTGCCACGGTGGCTGCCGCTTTCGCGGTGCCGCACACGCCGATGATTTCCTTCGGCGTGGGTGTGGTGGGCCTATCGATCCTAACGAGCCGTGACGACGGAGAGGCAGGCGAATGGTTTGCTTCCACGTGGGGCTATGCCAAGCAGATCTTGCCTCTCTTGTTCTTCGGCGTGCTCGTTGCCGGTGGGCTTCTGGGCCGCCCGGGTCAAGAGGGACTGATACCGTCGCGTTGGGTGACCCGGCTGGTGGGCGGCAATTCCCTGGGCGCCAACCTGTTTGCCTCGGTAGTTGGGGCGTTCATGTACTTTGCCACGCTCACCGAGGTGCCTATTCTGCAGGGACTGATTGGCAATGGGATGGGCCAAGGGCCAGCTCTGGCCCTGCTGCTGGCGGGCCCGGCTCTCTCCTTACCAAGCATGCTCGTCATCCACAGCATCATGGGCACTAAAAAAACGCTGGCGTTTGTTCTCCTCGTGGTGGTCATGGCCACCGTCACAGGCATGCTGGTCGGCGCCCTGGTGTAGGGGTGAGGTGAATCTGTTGGGTGGGTTGTTGTTGCTTTTGTGTGAGGTTAATTCTAATGGAGGAAAAAGCTATGAAGAAGGCTGTCATCGTCTGTACGTGCAGCTTTGCCTGCCCGAGCATGAAGGACATCAACTTCGGCGAGCTGAGCGAGCGTATCCGCATGGAGCTGCCCCAGGACTATCTGGTGCTCCATCCTCGCCTCTGCGAGGCCAACGGCGAGAACTTGCTTGAAGACCTGCTCAAGCCTGGAGTGAAGTACGTCACCCTCGCGTGCAAGGAAGAAAAGCAGAAGAAGCTCCTGCGTGACGGTTTTGCCCGTGCGGGAGTGCCCATGGACGACAATTGGCAACCGATAAGCATCTCCTTCAAGACCACCGAGCAGGCGCTGACAGAACTGGCGAAAGCACTGGAAGAGGAGGAGAAGAAGTGAGCCAAACCTACATGAACATTCCCAGGGAGGAGATCCCCTGGTATCCGACCATTGACCAGGACGCCTGTACCGCGTGTGGGAACTGCGTGGACTTTTGCGCAAACGGCGTTTTTGCCCAGAAAGAAGATTGCGTGGAAGTGGTCAATCCCTACAATTGCGTGGTGGGATGCGACGCCTGTGCCAAGGATTGCCCCTCGGGGGCCCTTCATTTTCCCAGCAAGGAGGAGCTGGTGCAGAAGCTGCGCGAGCTTCGTGAGGCGTACGCCGACAAGGCGGAACGCTAGTTGGCTTTTGGGGCTATACTTCAGGGAACCACGGTGAGTGCTGGTCTGCGCCTCACCGTGTATTCCCTTTGCACGGGCGCACCTCTTGGCAGACCCGACGTTCAAGCAACGTTATGGTCGAGGCGAAGAAAGGGAGTGGCCCTTCGCTCTTCGGGAAGAGGTCGAGGAGCAATAGGGAGCGAGCTGCTGGGAGCCGCGGGGTTGGTGTTCAACTCATTGTGCACCCGCGGCCCTGCGTCCGTTTCCGCGTGAAAGGACCTCCGGGAGCATGAGTGGAGCTACAGGGATGGGAAACCTGCTCGAGATACGTCAGCTAAATCTGGCGCTGGACGGTCGGCCGATCTTGCGTGACTTGACCCTCGACATCAGGAGGGGAGAAGTGCACAGCATTCTCGGCATGAATGGCACGGGCAAGTCCACCCTGGCCTACGCGATCATGGGCTTGAGTGGCTACCGGCCGCAGTCCGGCACGATCCTCTTCGCAGGCGAGGACATCACCCCCCTGTCGGTGGCGGAGCGCGCCAAGCGAGGAATCACCCTGGCCTGGCAGGAGCCGGCCCGCTTCGAGGGCCTCAGTGTCGCGGAATACTTGCGCATCAGTGGCCGGGCCAACAATGGCCCGCTGAGCCCGGCAGAATGTCTGCGCATGGTGGGTTTGAATCCTGAGCGCTATCTCTCGCGGATTGTGGACAATACCCTGAGCGGCGGCGAGCGCAAGCGCATCGAGCTGGCCTCGGTATTGGCTATGCAGCCCAAGCTGGTCATTCTGGATGAGCCCGATTCCGGCATCGACGCCCTGTCCATCGACTACATCGTGGATGACATTCGTGCCTTTGTGCGCCACGGCGCGTCGGTTCTGCTCATCACCCACCACGAGGAGGTGGCGCGCATGGCAGACAGGGCTTCCTCTCTGTGTGGAGGCACCATTCTGAAGACGGGCCTGCCGGAAGAGGTGGCGCGCTTTTTCCGAAACCACTGCCGGGAGTGTCCCCATGTGAACCAGCCGGAGGAGGAGATCTACCGCAATGTTTGATCCGCGCCAGGAGTTTGAGCTCCTCGCTGAGGCGTACGAGAAGAGCGGAGGGCAACTTGATGCACTGAGGGATGCCCAGGTCGGCAGCTTAGTGGTCAGTTTGAACAAGATTCTTGCCAAGAACGAGATACCAGGCCTGCTTATCGAGGGACAAGAAACCGCCAGCGGAGTTCGCGCCAGGATCACGGTCAAGCAGGGCACCGTGATCGAACGTCCCGTGCACCTCTGCTTCGGGGTGTTGCCCAAAGAGGGGGTGCAGGAGGTCGTGGCCGAATTCGTCATCGAAGACCAAGCAAAGGCCACCTTCCTGGCGCACTGTTCTTTTCCGAATGCCGTAAGCGTCAGACACCTCATGCAGGGCACCGTCCGGGTAGGCAAGGGGGCCGCGATGACTTACAACGAGACCCACTTTCACGGTGACGAAGGGGGTGTCGAGGTGCTGCCGGTGATGCGCGTGGAGGTTGCAGAGGGGGGTGAGTTTCGCAGCGAGTTCAAACTCACCCAGGGGGCAGCCGGCCGGGTGGAGATCGACTATGAGGTGCGGGTTGGCGACCACGGCCTCTGTGAGCTGTATGCCAAGGTCTATGGGAAGCAGAACGACAGCATTCGCGTGAAGGAATCGATTTATCTGGACGGAGGAGGTGCTCGCGGGCTGGCCAAGAGCCGCATTGTGGTCACCGATCGCGCAGAGAGCGAAGTGGTAGGCGAAATCGTGGGCAACGGACCCTCGTCGCGGGGGCATGTGGACTGCGTGGAGATTGTTCAGGGCAAGCAGGCGCGTGCCAGCGCCGTGCCCATGCTCCGCGTAGTGGACGAGACGGCCAAGCTCACCCACGAGGCCGCCATAGGCAGCGTGGACAAGAAGCAGGTGGAGACGCTGATGGCGCGCGGTCTGACCGAGAGCGAGGCGGTAGAGGTGGTAGTCCAGGGTCTGCTGCGATAGAGCGCGACTGCTGCAGTTTTCTCTCCAGAACTGGAGGGAACGGACTGTGCAGTTGCCAGGGTCGTGGGCGGATGAGACAGTGGTGCCAACAAGGCTCAACCTTGAGGTGACGCGCGAGGCCCCGCTTGGGCTTATCCAGTCCGGCCAACGTCAGTGCCGAAGGAAGGGAGAGGAAGGAAGAGGGACGGACATGATGTCGCCAGAAGAGGTCCTGAGGACGCGAAAGGTTTACGCCCTGATAGGGGCTTCGCAGGACGTTCTCAAATACAGCTACGAGTTGTTTCACACTCTTCTCCAGGCCGGTTACACGGTCTACCCGGTTAATCCCAGGTACCAGGCTATTGATGGTCAACGATGCTATGGCTCTCTGGGAGAGTTGCCGGAGAAGCCTGAGGTGGTTATTACCGCGCTCGCGCCGGCAAATACGGAAAAGGCACTGGAACAGGCGGCGGCTCTGGGGATAGAAATTGTGTGGATACCCCCAGGGTCCTCGTCGGACGAAGTGCTGCAAAAGGCTCTTCAACTGGGCCTGACCGTGCTTCATGGCGTGTGCCCTGTCGGTACGCTCCGACGTCTCACACGCGGCGGCTGAGAGGATATTGGAGGGGCAAGTGGCGCGCAATAGCAGTTAGGCGCTGGCACGGTGGACTTGGCGCTGAGGCTATGTCGAGGAGTCGAACATGCATGAATGGGCTTTGGCTGAAGGAGTTGTGGCAACGGCCATCAAGGTGGCTGAGAGGGAGGGGCTGAGAGAGATCACCGAGATCAGGGTCAAGATCGGGGAATTGCAGCAGACGGACATGGAGGTCTTTGAGTTCGCGTTGAAGGAGATCGTTCGTCCGCAGACTGCTTTGCTCAAACGTGCGCAATTCATCTTCGAACCGGAACCGGCTGTGCTCAAGTGCCGGGTGTGCGGCACGGAGTGGGCGTTCAAAGATGCGCTGAAGAAGCTGGATGAGGAACAGTCTGAGTCCATTCACTTCTTGCCCGAGACGGCTCACGTCTATGTGAGGTGTCCGAACTGCCACAGCCCGGATTTTGAGGTCACCAAGGGACGCGGCGTGTGGCTGGAATCGATAACCGGAGAAAAGTGAGGCAATATGGACCCGAGGCTTAGCATCATCGAACAGAGGTTGCAAGACGTCCACAGGGTCATTGCCGTCGCGGGGGGCAAAGGGGGAATCGGCAAGAGCTCCGTTGCTGCCACCCTGGCCCTGGTGCTGGCACGCACCGGCCACCGGGTGGGCCTGCTTGACCTGGACATCTGCGGACCTTCCACTCATGTGATCTTGGGGATCAAGGACGTTTACCCCACCGAGGACAAGGGCATCGTGCCTCCGCTCGTGCACGGCATAAAATTCATGTCGATTATCTACTACGCTGGCGACAACCCCTCACCCATCAGGGGCGCTGACATCTCCAACCTCATCATCGAGCTGCTCACCATTACCCGTTGGGGCACGTTAGACTTCCTGGTCATCGACATGCCGCCCGGTATCGGCGACCCGACGCTGGATATCATCCGCTTCATGAAGCGGGTGGAGTTTCTGGTGATAACTACCCCTTCAAAGGTCGCGCTGGAGACGGTGAGGAAGCTGGTCAAGATGCTCATTGAGTTAGGCATTCCCATCACTGGCTTGGTGGAGAACATGAAGATGCCGTCTACTCCGGGGATTGGCCAGTCGTTGGAGCCGTTCGGTGTGCCGCTCTTGGGTGGAATAGCGTTCGATGAGGGTCTGGAGCAGGCAGTGGGGGATGTGGACAGGTTAGCGGAGAGTCGCTTTGCTCGAGATCTGACGGCTGCTCTGCGGAACATAATCGACGAGACAGGAGGGAAGAGCCATGTGTAGACCTTTCGGACCTCATTTTCACGGCGGGCATGCGATGATGGGGTGCTGCTGTGGGCCCTGGGGCTGGCGTAGGCCCAGCAAAGAGGAGCGTTTGGAGTGGTTAGAGTCCTACCGCGACGACCTCAAACGGGAGTTAGAGGAGGTCGAGAAGGAAATAGGGCGGGTGAGAGATCAGGAGTAGGCTTCGATGCCCGCCTGGTGTGCCGACAGCAGGGAGTGCGGCCCTGCGAGTAGATTGGCGGCTGCGCATGCGGAGCCCCTCTATGGCAAGGCGAGGGTGGAGCCGAGTTCCCGTGCAGAGCTTGTATGGCGAGTAGCTCCGGTGCGTCAAGATTGGTGCCGCATCTCTTTGAGGAGGAATCGATATGCCGACCTATGAGTTCCGCTGCCTGAGCTGTGGGCATCAGTTCGAAGTGTTTACCTCCATCAGTCAGAAGGAGAAGGGGTTGGACCTCTCGTGTCCCAACTGTGGCGACGACAGGATCGCCGAAGTCTTTGGCTCCGTGATGATCATGCACAAGACCGGGGAAGTGGTGCCAACTGGCGGAAGCTGCTGCTCACGGCGATGAGATGATGCCAGGCTGGCCAGTTTCGCCAGCGTGTTCTGGCGCGCCGGGAGGCGATGGCGTCGCATGCCTACCAGAGACTGGACGCAGATACTGAGCCGAGGAGGAACCCATGGGAGCGGAAGGAACTCTTGGCTTCATTGGCGGCGGACGGGTGACCCGCCTGCTGCTGGAGGGTCTGCGCCGGGCCGATGGCCTCCCAAGACAAGTCGTGGTCTACGACCCGGAAGTGAACAATATCGAAAGACTATCGACTATCGTTGGCGATCTCCTGGTCAAAGCCGACAATAGTCGGGCCGTCGCGGAGGTGGCCGATTGGGTGTTTCTGGCCGTGCATCCGCCGGTCGCGGCTGAGGTGTGCGGTCAGATCAAATCCGCGTTGAAAAGAGACGCGACCCTCATCTCGTTAATCCCCACGATCAGACTCCACCATCTATCCGGGATGCTCAACGGTTTCAACCGCATCGTGCGCATGATTCCCAATGCACCCTCCATGATCGGCAGGGGTTACAATCCGGTTGTTTATTCGGACGGTCTCACGGCGGGTGACCGTTCGTCCCTGGTTAGCCTGTTCCGGCATTGGGGCGAGTCACCCGAGGTGCCCGAAGAGCACCTGGAGGCCTACGCCATCGTCACCGGCATGGGGCCCACCTACTTCTGGTTCCAATGGCTGGAACTCATGCGGCTGGGGACGGAATTCGGTTTGAGCGAACCTGGAGCCAGGGAGGCAATGGCGGCTATGCTGCACGGGGCGGTGGATGCTATGTTCCATTCCCAACTGCCTGCCGAACAAGTGCTGGATTTGATTCCCGTTCACCCGCTGAAAAACGATGAAGAAGCCATCCGGCAGATTTTCCAGAACAGGTTAGGCAGTCTGTATCAGAAGCTGAAGACAGCAACCCGGTGACTACCCATAAGACCGAACGGGTTGACGTGACAGGAGGAAATTCTGATGAAATGATGGTCATGTCCCTGCTGGTGAGCGTGGAGTTAATTCCCATCAAGAAGTTCATCGTTCCGTTTGTGAGCTGATTTTACAACTACCTAAGGAGGTAAAAATGAGTAGTGCTCAAATGTCTTTCTGGAAAAACTATCTTCCAACTATCATCTTGCTGATCCTCCTTCTGATTGTTTTCATCGGGCTCTTGCCGACTGGGAAATTGAGCGGTGAGAATTTGCCGCCACTGACTGTGGCTCATGGCAGCATTTTGATCGTCATTGGCCTGTTGGCGGGTCTGCTTGGCGGCTTGATCGGTACTGGCGGCTGCAGTGTGATGTTGCCGGCCATTCATTTCTGGCTGGGTTATCCAGCGACCATTGCCGTTGGCACTACGCTTTTTGCCGTGGTTTTCACGGCCATTTCTGGCGGCTATGGCCATCTCATCCGAAAAAATCTGGATGTCAGAACTACACTGTGGGTTGGCATTTCCGGTATCGTTGGCGTCATCATCGGTTCCTACCTGTTCAAATTGCTCACTGCGCATACGGCGCTGCTGGGATTAATTCTAGGACTGGCGTTTCTCTGGCCCGCTATTCGCATGATCTGGGAAGGACTGTTGCAGACCAAAAAACCCCAGGCAATGGGTGACTCCATTCCCGGACCGGCATGGGGTTGGGCAATCATGGGATTGATCATCGGCATTTTGACCGGCGTGGTCGGATTGGGTGGTGGCTATGCGCTGGTGCCGGGTTTTATCTATTTATTTGGTGCACCGGTCTATATCACCATGGGCACGTCGCTGGCAACCATGATCCCATTGGCTGTCGTTGGCGGTGGCATTAAATTGGTGCAAGGATTTGTGGCGCTGGGCGCAGGTCTAATTCTGGCGGCGGGCACAGTAGTTGGGGCTCAAATCGGCGCTGCCATCATCAAAAAATTCAAACCGACCACATTAAAACTGATTTTCGGACTGTACTTCCTGTATGTTTCAATAAAGTTCATTGCGGCATTT
>JACIZP010000063.1 GCA_014359355.1 Calditrichota bacterium
AATCTCTTTTTCCGGCGGCACCCGGTGCGTCACAAAGAGGAAATCGCGCGGGCCATTGAGCAGCTGGCCGACGGTCGCCCGTACCTCGGCGCGCTGGCCCAACTGGTGCTGCAGGGGCCAGAGAACATCGATGCGACCACCTTCGAGCAGCTGGCCAGAAAGGCGGAGGAGCAGACCTACGGCACAAGACCGTTGGCAACTTTTATGGCCGACGTGGCCAAATTGGAGAGTTTCTTCCGCCTCTCTGGGCATACGAACGGTGAGGTGCTGCGCACCGAGCAACTGGTCAGCATGTTGCGGGTCCGAGACCTGCCCGATATCGCCGATAGGATCAGTGAGTTAGCGACCAGTCAGGGGACGGACTACTGGACGCTCGATCAGATTGAGACGGCCCTGGAGCGCCAGCTCCTGCTGCGTGGTTTGCGGGAAGAGGACAACGGTGGCGACGAAAAAGTCCTGAGCGACGAGGGACGTGGCGAGGGCCCGCGGGGTACGCGCCCAGATCAGCTCCTATTGGAGGCAATTCATGACGCCCGGACGGCCATGGGCAGCGGCCTGCTGGAAGATCTCTTCGCGCCTCCCGCACCACTGAAGCCCAAGCACGAGCCTGCCCCACGACGCGCTACTGCTCCCCGCCTGACCTTTGCGGGAGTCGAAGAAGACGATGCAGCCAGGGTGGTCGTCGATCGCCGCATCATCGAGCGACAACCGCCTGGGCCCTATCCTGCCCTGCGCAGCCTCATCACCAACAAGGACCGCAAGGCTTTTGTCAAGAAGCTCTTCGGCAATGACCGCGGCGCCTACCATGCCTTTATCGATCGCCTGGAAGCCATCGACCGCTGGAAAGAGGCCAAGGCGGCCATCGACGCCGAGCTGGCACGCCGCCAGGTGAGCCCGTTTTGTCGCGAAGCCATGCGTCTGGGGGATATTGTGTTCAGTCGCTACTTTGCCAAGAAACCATAACCGGCCGTAGCCACCAATCGAGGGAGTCACTCATGGGCAAGCGAACCGTTGCGTGGATGCTCGCCGTCATCCTGCTTGTGGGGACGGTGCTCAGCGTGATTGGCATAGTGGCCAGCGTTCCAGCGCCCGAGGAGGTGAGTACCAAAGGGCGGGTCGCCCACGTGGAGGGGATGGCAAAGAGGCGCGGGCTGCAGTCGGAGGATTGGGAAAACGCCTATCAGAACACATTGGTGACCGATGGTGACAAGGTGCGCACGTTCAGGCAATCGCGGGCAGAGCTGGAGCTCACCGAGTTGGACTTGGTGCGCATGGCGCCGCAGACCACCATCGACATCATCCGCCTCTACGAGGAGAAAAAGGCCCAGAAGCGCAATGTGGCCATCACCGTGCAGGAGGGGGACATCTGGGCAAGCGTCAATGGCGACGTGGGGGAGGTGGACTTTAAGATCAAGACGCCCAAGGCTGCCGCTGCCATCACCGGAACCACCCTGCGGCTCGGCGTGGCGAGCGATTCCACCACGGAGCTGCGCGTCTATCGGGGCCAGGTGAGCGTGACCAACGCGCCGGAACGCACTGACCTCAAGCCGCAGTTCATCGCGCCGCCGCAAGAGGTGCCGGGGCCTTACGAGATCCCAGGGCCACGGGAGGTGTCGCTGGAGGAGTGGTTCTACATCGTCAAGAGCATGCAGAAGATCAAGATCGACAAGAACGGCCGCGTTGTGCAGGCCGGCTCCTTCAGCACCAGCGACCCCGAGGAGCAGAGCGAGTGGGTGCGCTGGAACATGCGCCGTGACCTGCAGCGGCGTCCGCAACCACAGCGATAAGCCGGCAGCTGCGCATCGGGGCCTCCGGAAAACCCACCTCTCCTGGGGCTGTCTGTCGGAGCCGAGCAAGTAAGGCTGTTCTGGGGGAGGGAGATGGCCGCTGGCTCTTCAGGCTCGTGCGGTTGCCTGTTTACCCGGTGAAGACTGCCTGCCACGCAGCTGTGCTTTCTCCACTCCGCTCGTGGAGTGTTGAGGTGGTTCCCGGACCGGCTGGCTGCCACGAAGCTTAGGGGCGTTTTCTCGAGGGACTGTTCACGGTGCGGTTGACCAATCAGGCGGGTGCTCGCGATGCGACGCCCGCCCTTTTTCGTTGGGTGAGACTCCGAACCTTCCTATCTTCGCCTCAGAAGTCGAGGCCGGCGGACAGGTAGTAGCAGGAGCGCCCGTCGCTGGTGCGGCCGTAGCCGAGGGACAGGGGCCCCACGGGCGTGCGCGCTTTGATGCTGGCGCCGAAGGAGTGGAGAAAGTCGCTGAGCTTCACATCGAGCGTGAGGCGCCAGACGGCCCCCACGCGGTAGGCTGCCGCAACATACCAGGGGAATGGTCGTCGCCAGGGGAGCGCCGCCCTGTACTCAACGCCCGCCACGATCATGTGCCGACCAACTCCCTCCTCCAGCCGCAAGCCAGGAAAAGAGTCCTCACCTCCTATCTTAAACTGCTCAGAAAACGGCGTGCTGTTGTCGCTGCTCCCCCAGCGCACGGACGGATGGAGCGTGTGACCCGGCAGGAAGGTGTACCAGGTATCCAGAGAGGAATAGACACGAGAAAAGGAAACCGGGGCGCCGCCGAGCCGACCGGCCGCGTACTCATAGTAGAACACCTGATGCTTGCCCGCATTGGGGAAGGGCAGCTGGTCACGCGTATCCACAAGACTGCGCAGGGCGACGCTCCGAAAGCTGAGGGTGCCGGTCTGGTACAACCGCCCACCGAGCGGGCTCATCGTCGTGTGCTCCGCCCTGACCTCCACTGACAGCGTGCCCAGCCGTTCCAGCTGCTGCCCGATGCTGGCCAAGGCGCTGAAGGTCCCCTGCCGATATTGTCCCACCTGGTGGTGCCCCGCGTACGTGAAGCGCTCCTTTTGCAGATAGCCCAGCTCTACGGCAAGGGTGGTGTAGCTCGCGCCGAGTCTATCCAGGCGGCCTGATAGCTTTGCCCCGCGGTCGCGCCGTCCCACGACCCCGAGGCAGGAGCCAGTGGCCCCGATCCCGAGGACATTCTGCTCCGCCACTTCCGCTGCCCCGCGTAAACCCCGGTCCTGATCATAGTGGCTGCTCATCCTCACCACTCGGAAGGGCCGCTCTTTAACCCTCACTACGAGCGTGTATCCGTTGCCGTTGCGGGCAGGAGCAAACGAGACGTTCTCGAAAAAGCCCGTGGCATAGATGTTGGCCATGTCCTGCTTGGCTTCCTGCACATTGAACGCCTCCCCCGGGCGGAGATGTATCTCGCGGAGGATAACGTGGCGCTTGGTGCGCGCATTGCCTTGCACCAGCACTTGGTTGATGTGCCCTTCATCAAGCTGAATGGTGACCACGCCAGTGGACGAGTCGCAGGAGACCTCAGTGATGCGCGCCAGCGAAAACCCGTGCCGCCGGTACAGCGCGAGCAGCCGGCGCAGATCCCGCGTGGCTCGATGGTGGTTTATCGGCACCCCGATGCGCGATTCCACTGCCTGCAGGAGGACGGAGTCGGCAAGCACGTGGTTACCCCGGAACTGAATGGCGCGCAGCGTGGGGTGCGGCCGCAGGTGCAACAGCGCGACCGTGCGCCCTTGCAGGGTATCTACCTCTGCCCAGGCGTCGGCAAAGTAGCCGGTCTCGTAGATCCGCCGCAGCGTTGCGACGAGGTCGAGCACGGCGGGGACAGCCGGAAGGGATGGCACTATTTGCGCCACCTCGGGGGGTGCGTCGACGACCGCGATACTGTCTACCCACATGGGCGGGTGCAGTTCACCGTCCTTGGCGGTGAGCTCGGCCAGTCGGCGCTGAATTTGGCCAATTTGCTGCTCCGCGCGAGCCCGCCCGACTTCCCGCAGCTCCTCTAAGTTGGTGACCTCAGTGGACGTGCGCACCAGGTCGGCAATGGAGATGACGACGTCCGCCTCAGCCAGCATCTGACGATTGCGTTCCACCTGCATGATGCTGGTCACCTGGTCGGCCACTTCCCAGGGCATGTTCATCTGGTCCGCCCGGCGCAGCGGCGAGGTGGTATCCACCGCGATTACCAGATCGGCTCCCGCGGCTCGCGCCTCTGCCACCGGGATGTTGTCCACCAGACCCCCGTCCGCAAGCAAGGCCTGGCCCTGCTCCACCGGCGTGAAGAGGAGGGGCACGGCGATAGAGGCCCGCATGGCCTGCACCAGATCCCCGTGGCGCAGCACCACTTTCTGGCCAGTGATCAGATCGGTGGTGATGATCCTCAGCGGGACGCACAGCGAGTCAAAGTTGGCGATGTGACCCCACGGCGCCCCCATGCACAGCTCGGCAAGAATCGCATTGAGCTGCTGGCCGCGGGTGATAGCTTGCGGCAGGTACGGCTTTAGGCCCTTGAGGCGGACTTCGACGAGGTGGCGCGCCCGCTCCTCCTTTTGCCCCACAAAGAGCGCGCTGCGCGGTGGCGCGTCCACGAGGATCGTGCGCCAGTCCACCGCCGAGATGCTTGCCCACAGCTCCTCGGGCAGGTAACCCGCGGCGTAGAGCCCGCCGACCACGCTGCCGATGCTGGTGCCCACCACCAGGTCTATCGGCACGCGCTGCTCCTCAAGGACTTCGAGGACGCCTATTTGCGCCAGGCCACGCAGTCCGCCGCCGCTGAGGGCAAGGCCTACCGTGGGGCGCGCTATCGTCCGATAGGAGACGAACGAGGCGGGCGGCTCCACTTTGCCCCCAAAGGGGAGGTGCACGATGGCCGCCGGCAACGCGGACCGGGCGCCCGCAGCCCCGCAGGGAAAAAGACCCAGTAGGAGCAGCAATGGCCCCACGCGGGGTAGAAAGGCCATTGGCCTCCATCTCCGGCAAAAGGTTTGTGCGCCAGGACTTGCCGCCCTGGTGCTGATCACGCCTGCTCCGTCTCCGCCTTCAGGCTCTTCTCGATCTTGGCCCAGGTGTCGCGCAGCGTGACCGTGCGGTTGAACACCAGCCGGTCCTCCGTGGTGTCCGGATCAACGCAGAAGTAGCCCTGGCGCTCAAACTGACAACGGAACCCTGGCTTGGCACCGGCCAAGCTCGGCTCCACCTGGCACGAGGTCAGCACTTCCAGCGAATTCTGGTTCAGGAAGGTCTTCCAGTCCACATCCTCGGGCACATCTCCCGGGTCCGGCACGGTGAAAAGGTGGTCGTAGAGCCGCACTTCTGCGGGCAAGGCGTGGGCAGCGGAGACCCAGTGGATGGTCGCCTTCACCTTCCGCCCATCCGGCGAATCGCCTCCCCTGGTCGCCGGGTCATACGTGCAATGGACCTCGACCACCCGGCCTTGCTCATCTTTGACCACATCGACGCACTTGACAAAGTAGGCGTAGCGCAAGCGCACCTCGCGCCCTGGAGCCAGACGGTAGTACTTGGGCGGCGGCACCTCCCGGAAGTCGTCCTGCTCAATGTACAAGACCCGGGAGAAGGGTACCTTGCGGGTGCCCATGCTGGGGTCCTCTGGGTTGTTGATCGCCTCCAGCTCCTCGGTCTGACCCTCGGGGTAGTTGAGAATCACCAGCTTCAGCGGACGCAGCACCCCCATGACGCGCGGGGCGCGCTTGTTGAGGTCCTCGCGCAAGCAATGTTCCAAGAGGGCAATGTCCACCGTGCTCTCGCGTTTGGCCACCCCGATCCGCTCGGCGAAGGTTCGGATGGCCTCCGGAGTGTAGCCGCGGCGGCGCAACCCCGAGATGGTCGGCATGCGGGGGTCATCCCAGCCGCGCACATAGCCGCCCTGAACCAGCTCCAACAGCTTGCGCTTGCTCATCACCGTGTAGGTGAGGTTGAGGCGCGCGAATTCGATTTGCTGCGGGTGGTAGATGCCCAACTGGTCCAGGAACCAGTCGTACAGAGGGCGATGGTCCTCAAACTCCAAGGTGCAGATGGAGTGGGTGATCCCCTCGATCGAGTCCTCCAGCCCATGTGCCCAGTCGTAGGTGGGGTAGATGCACCACTTGTCGCCGGTGCGGTGGTGCCGAGCGTGCAGAATGCGGTACATGACCGGGTCGCGCATGTTGAGGTTCGGCGAGGCCATGTCGATCTTGGCACGCAGCACGCGAGACCCGTCGGGGAATTCGCCGGCCCGCATCCTGCGGAACAGGTCCAAGTTCTCCTCCACCGAGCGGTCGCGGTAGGGGCTGTTTTTCCCCGGCTCGGTGAGGGTACCACGGTACTCGCGGATCTGCTCGGGGCTCAGGTCGCACACATACGCCTTGCCCGCTTTGATGAGCTGTTCCGCCCACTGGTACATCTGCTCGAAATAGTCGGAGGCGAAGTACAGGCGGTCTTCCCAGTCGAAGCCTAACCAGCGCACGTCCTCGATGATCGCCTGGACGTATTCCTCCTCTTCCTTGGTGGGATTGGTGTCGTCGAAGCGCAGGTTGCACTTGCCGCCGAACTCTTCCGCGAGGCCAAAGTTGAGGCAGATGGACTTGGCGTGGCCGATGTGCAGGTAGCCATTCGGCTCGGGCGGGAAGCGGGTGTGCACCCGGCCGCCGAAGCGGTTGTTCTTCAGGTCCTCCTCAATGATGGCCCGGATGAAGTTGGGACTGCGCGGGGTCTCTTCCTTGTCGTTCTTTTCGCTGTCCTCATCCCGTTCCGGTGCTGCCATAACACTCATCCTCCCGAGTAACTCATCTGTGTCCATTCGCCCAGGTGGCGGAAAGCAAGCGTGGTGCCGTCAGGGCCAAAAGGTGCGGTTTTAAATGTAGCAAATCGCCCCAAGAATGTCAAGGTGGAAAGCTTGCCTGGCGGTAGGCGTGCTGAGGATAGGCTACGGGGAACGCTTCTCCACCCCTACTGGATCGGAAACCTCCGGGAGGTTAGCACACAAGGCTTGCGTCGGCACATGGGTTCTTGCCCGGGCTTCCACATTCTCCCGTTTTGCGTCTCCGCCGCAGGGCGCGCGGGGATATGGGTTGGGTGGAAAGGCTTGGGAGACGCCACTCTCGTGCCGCCGCCCACTCCGCACACAGAAGGGCTGCCTGCTCTAACACCGTCTGCGTCGCCTTTTCCTGCTTGTCCGGCGGGTAGCCGTACCTGGGCAGGACGCGCTTGACCAAGCGCCGCAAGCTGGCGCAGTCTAACGAAACGGTCTCGCGGACGGTCTGCACCAAATGCGGTCGCCCACGCGCATGCCCTTTGCCGTCGGAATGAGTGCTTCAATCACCTGAACTGTTGTCGCGGAAGATACGGCGGTCGGCGGTTCGGCGGGCGAGCATGCGGCTTACTTGCCAAAGGTATCTATCAGCCTCTTTAGCGCATCGAACGGAGAAGCGGGTTTGCTCAGGGGGTCCTGGGCGTCAATGTTCTCTATCGCCTCTCGGATCTTCCTCGGCTTATCAGTAGCATCCCTGCGGATGCCATGTTGCGTTCCTCTGCCTAAGAGGTAGCAGATCCTGTATGGGAGCAGTTCGGCCCCGTCATCTTTCGGGGCTTGCAGCCGCGACGGTCACCTGGACACCAAGTCCTTGAAGTCGAGAAAGCCACGGCTTCCCAGGTAATGGATCAGCCCTTCAGCCTCTTCTTTAGCATCTGGGTTCTCCATGGCCAGTTGAAGGATGCGCCGCACGTGCTTCCGACTTGCGTAAAGGTTCCATCCTTCCCGATCGCCCTTCGAGATCAGGTTTAGGCTTTTGAGTGACTTAAGGCTATGGGTTTCGGCTGTCCTCGCAAGTGCTTCAACAACCCTGCGGGTCGGCTCTGTTTTGCCGACATGCTCTGTCGACGCGAGAAGCTGGTCCAGCGCCCAATCTATATCGAACTTACCCGACACGAACCACCAACCGAAGGCGGCAATTTCCTTTCCAAAATCGGAGGGCCGTTGTGCCTCCTTGGCCGCGGCAAGACGACGTTCCCACAATTGTTTCAGCCGATCCAGGGTTTCTGCTGCAACACCTCCTTTCGTCTGCTCGAAAGTTCTGCCTACGAATGCTAATGAATGCGCCCTTAGGGCATCCGGCGCGTTTTTCCAGAAGTCTACAAACAAGGGATCGTCGAGTGAAAGCTTCCCACGCCAGTAAAAGACCATGAGATGTTCGGCCAATCGCTCATCAGGGTCGGCGAGCCAACGCGTGTCGTCTCGCCGGACGCCAATCCGGTCTACTGCCAAGCGGTAGGACGGCCGGAGGATCTCCCATACGTTGTCATATGGTCTACATAACGCAATGTAGGAGTTCCACGCCGCCTCGAAAAACGCCTCTTTTTCTTGCGGAAAAATCCTCCCTGCATGGGTGCGCGCCCACTCTGTATCGAGGAGGACAAGCCAGGGGAACCTTTGGCCGTAAACCGCCCGGATAGCCAGTGAGGGGTCCCGGGCCGGGTCAAGGTGTGCTTCCAACACCTCCCGTACCTCGGGCATCTCTGCGAAGCCCTTTTGAGACCCCTGCTCCGATGTCGACTCCGTCTCCACATGCCGTCGCACCCAAAGTCCGTAGCGGACGACCCCGTGCATGGCCCTACCCCGAACGGTGTTTATCGCGAGCGTGGCGGGATCCATGTTGGAGCCACCGTAGCGTCGCTCCTGCTCAGGTGTCGGATCAGGGTCATCGGTTAGCGGCTTGAGAACCGCCCACACCCTCTCGCGAAGGTGGATCGCGATGGGCGCCGGGCTTTCTTCGAAACCGGTAGAGAGCAAGTCCGCGATCGCTTTGCGCGTCCAGCCCCAATCCGGATCGCCTTCCATCCGTGGCCTCTGCCGGCCAGGGATTTCGCGCGGTTGTCGGAGCACCCATTCGCACAGCTCCAGAACCGGCTGCCAATCGAAAGTTCTACCTTGCCTCAAGGCCTCCCGGAGGCCCAACAGGACGGCGCGGATGTATGTCGGGTCCAAGCCACTGAAGCGTTTGGCCTCCACTGCGAAAGGTCCAGGATCTTGCGCGACCACGCATGTCAGCACGCGGCCCAGCCCCTCACGGGACGGCTCCCGAAGATCATTCTCCGGAGGCCTCCAGGTCTTGAGGAATTCCACGATCTCAGAAATGGGCATTGCTTTGAGCTCAGCATCGGACTTGGGGCTCGTCGGACCTACTAGGCTTCCCGTGGAGACCGGGAACTCTGGGTGCTCCGGTTCACCGTGCTTTCCGACCAGTTGCACATAGCGTTCGCGCCATTCTGCAGGGAGAACTTCGGGGCCTATTCTTGCCAGCCAGTCCCGCTGCCAGATCTCACGGGATGGGATCCCCCCGTCTTCGGAGGCCTCTCCGCCCGTCTCCCTTGCTCTCTCCAAATCGGGCCCATCCTGGATCCAACCAAGGATCTTTTCCTGGTCTTCTCGGGACAGGCGCGGAAAACACTCCCGCAAAAGGAGGGTATACTCATGCTGCAGGTGCACATCGTCGAACAGGGTTCGGTTAGTTAACCTCTCGGTGGCCAGATTTGCCGCCTGCTCGGGGAACACCCTGAGGATGTGCAAGGCGATGCGACGGAAGACATTCCAGTGTCTGCGCTCAAGGGCGTCCACGACCGTTTCGGCGGTTGCGTGCCCGCAGCCCACGACAGCCTCTGCAGCGTCTCGAAGCGCAGAAATGAGAGCATCCGCAACCGTATGACCGAGGTTTTGAGAATGATCCTCGATGGCCGGTCGCCAAATATACGAATAGTCCTCCGGCCCTTCGTCCTCTTCACAGCATCGGGAAAGCTGAATGGCCTTGTCCAATAGGTCGCACAGCAGTTCGACCGCAGGTAGACCGGCCGCCCTGACGAGTTCTGGATAGCTTTTTTGCAGGATCTCCTCGTACTCCCAGGTATCAAAGCGCGCCCGCGGCTCCGGCGGACGATATAGCTCATCGAGGCCTGGCTCCATGGGGCGTTCATCCGGAAAAACGGCGAGGAGGACACGCGCGACGCGCAAGGCCTCCTGAGTACGGTTTCCCTTCGCCCAATGAGCGAGCAGCTGACCCAGGTTTTCCGGCAGCAGCAGATACGGATAGGGTGACTCTGCCCAGCGCGTAGCCTTTTCCACGAGCTGCCCTGAGATCTCTGCCGGCATGGCAAGCAGCGCATCCACGAGATCCGAGAGCACCGCAGGATTGTCGGTATCACCCATATTTTGGATGATCTCAGCCACAAGCTTCGGTTTGTGCTTGGCCATACGCGCCAGGTAGCGCGCCTCGGGCCAAGGTGGAAAACGGAGCGTGCCTTTTTCTTCGTCGCGTACCGGCTGAGGTGGATGCTTGAAAAAGCCCTTCTTCCTAAGCGGGTCAAGCCACTCAGGGTTTTTGAGACGGTCAAAAAAGTGTTGCCGGGTGACCTGGTTGTTGGGAACCCCCTGGGATAGTCTCTGCAAATCTTCGTTGGTTGGCCGAGACTTATCCAAGAGTTGATCGAGGATTTTGATCCACAGGAGGAACCTTTCCCGCAGCGCTTCCAACAGCACTTGAAGCAAGGTCAGACTCGAATCCCAAATCTCGCGGATTTCATTCACGGGTCGTGGCGCATCCAGACCGCGTCGATGGGCGATGCCGTAGAGATTACCCGCCAGTTTGAACCAAGCCTGGGCTTCTCGGCAATCCTCGGGAATTCTCAATGTTCGAAGGATCGCCCGGATCTGTTCCTTGTGCTCCTGAGACGACCCCTTTGCTGAGTTCTCAGTGACGCCTCTAGCCACAGGCAGAAAGACATGGCGAATGGCACTCTCGATCTCACGAAGCAGATGAGCAACCAAGTGCGCCGTACTCTGAAGTATATTAGGATTCGACATGAGCCAGCAAGCATCCCTAAAGAAGGCTGCTGGTCCCGGACCAACCATATCCCCTAATTCCCTATAGATATGCCGCTGGTAGGGGTCAGTGAAGCGAAACAGCTTCAAGTTGGTATGCTCGTCCGCCATCACAATTCCCCCCGAAAGGCTTTGTCCAGGATCGCCTGCTCGAGGCGCTGGAGCTCGGCCTGGGTCGCCGATTGCGCCTCCTTGAGCGCCCGGATGCGCTCCTGCACCGCCTCCAGGTGCGCCACGAGGCGGCGCTGCTCGGCGAGGGGTGGGAGGGGAATGAGGGATTCATATACATCTTTATCCGTTACCGCCGGGTAGCTCGCTCCTCTCATGTTAGCGCCTAAGAGTTGCTCGACCACAACTTCGGATCGGCAGACGTAGAACAGGAAGCCGGGCTCAACGAGGCTGGGATTAGCGCGAAGCACGCAGAAGCCTGTGGAACAGATTTGACTGTCCAGTTCCGGACCAACAGTGGCTATGTTCTTCAGGTAAGGGCGAGTCGTAGCAAAGATGATGTCGGCCTTGCGGATGACCTTGCGTGCTCGGCTGGGCGCATCTCGCCCCATAAGCTGTGTTGGGGATGTTATCTTCCCTTCGGCATTATCCACGGCCGAGATATCAACGTATATGAAGAGCGTGGAAGGCTGTTTGGTCGGGTCTCGTCTTTCTGTAGGTACACACACGTTCCCCAACCTCACCCACCGCCAGCCTTCGGGCAGGTCCTGGCCGGGGCGGGGGAAGGTCTCGGCGAGGACGGACTGCCAGAGGCGTTCGGTGTCCTCGCGGGCTTGCTCGCGCAGGCGCCTGGCCTCGCGGATGCGCTCCATCAGCTCCTCGATTCGCGCCACGATGCGGCGTTGCTCGGGAAGGGGTGGGAGGGGGATGAGGGTTCCGCGGAGACTCTCCGTATTGTAGCCTGCCTGGCCTATCCATCTGTTACATCGTTTCGCGAAGAGGCCCTGTCGCCACAGAGCATTCAACGCCGCTGCTAGCCAAGCCCCCTCACACACATCCGGCGAAACACGGATACGAGTGATGTGATTCGAGAAGCCTGCCTCCATTTCCTCGCGAACCAGAGCTGTTTTCCCGACGAGCTCAACACTGTTTGTGTTGTTGAACAGAACATCTCCTGGCCGCAGCGGTGACCAGTTCGGAGGAAGGGCGCTTCTTGGAACGAAGAACTTCTGAACGAATGCCAGCTCACCATTTTCACCAATGTTGTAAGGGCGCAGCTGGAGAACATCGCCTCCCTGAACGTTCTTTTTCCGGAAGGCAAAGCCGCTCTGAATTTCCATCGCCACCTCCCCCAAACGCACCCACCGCCAGCCGGCGGGGAGTTTGTAGGGTCCCTCAGTCATGGTGGTCCTCCGGTTTGAAAAGATGGTCCCACCGGTCGTCGTCACCCAGCCGGTTTGGATTCTCCCGGTCCAGGTGCCATTGCAGGGGGTTTAGGGCGATGTATTCCCGAATGCGATGCAAAGATTCCTCGTTGCGGATGATATGTTCGCAATAATTGCGTTGCCACAATCGGACCAGAAAGGGCGGCCAGCCGTTTTGTTTCACGCCCTGGATGTATCGAACCGTGGTGATGGATTTGAACGCCCCGACAATATCCCCCACGGTAGGGGCAACCCTTGTGGTTGCCCCATTTTCGGCGTTTGCCCCATTCTGGGCAGGCACGAGGCCTGTGCCACCATGGGCAGGCACGAGGCCTGCCCCTACGGGGGTTGTGTGTGGGGCAGGTGCCCCATCGGTGGTAGGGGCAACCCTTGTGGTTGCCCCATTTTCGGTGTTTGCCCCATTCTGGGCAGGCACGAGGCCTGTGCCACCGTGGGCAGGCACAAGGCCTGCCCCTACCGGGGTGGTAGCGGGGACGTGCGAGCCGTCGGGGGTAGGGGCAACCCTTGTGGTTGCCCCATTTTCGGTGGTTGCCCCATTATGGGCAGGCACAAGGCCTGCCCCTACGGCGTTGCCATCATGGGCAGGCACGAGGCCTGCCCCTACGGGTTCGGTGATCATGATGATGCCGTGGATGTGATTGGGCATGACAACGAAGGCGTCCAATTCCACATTGGAAAACCGTTCCGGTATTCTTTGCCATTCGGCGACCACCATTCGTCCGGCCTCATTAAATCGCATTTCCCCGTCCACAACGTCGCCGAAAAGGCATGCGCGGTCCTGGGTGCAGATGGTCACGAAATAAGCACCGGGCTGGCGATAATCGTAGCCCTTGAGGCGTATAGATCGACGATGATGCTTTTGGGGGTCAAAGGCCATGGCTATTTTGGTTCGTGACGTTGTTGCCGAGCAGCCCGTCCAGCTCCTCTACGATGCTCAGAATCTCCCGCTCCTTCTCTAGCAGCCTCGCCACGATCTCCACCGGTGACGGAGGCGCCTCGGCCTCCTTGCGGTTCGGGTTGCGGGCGGTGAGGTCGTAGCCGCGCGCTTTGACCTCGTCGGCAGGAACGATCCAAGAACCCTGCGAAAGGCAAGCCTCGCGCGGGCCCCGGCCTTTGCGGTACGCGTCCCATGCTTTCCAAAGCCGGCGCGCCTCTTCAAAATGCTCGTCCTGGATAGGGCTTCCCTTGCTGAACTTTTTGAGGCCCTCCGGCAGAGGCAGTTCGTAATACCAGGTCTCCGTAGTCGGTCCGGGCCGCTCGAAGAAGAGGAGCGCTGTCTTGACATCGGAATAGGGCGCAAACGTGCCGGGCGGAAGGCTCACCACGGTATGCAGGTTGAACTGCTCCAAGAGATCCTGCTTCACCGTGGCGAAGGCGCCGCCGCGAAAGAGCGTCCCTTCGGGAACGACCATGCCGCAGCGGGCGCCGTCGCGGGGTTTGAGCTTCTTCATGATGTGCTGGACGAAGAGAAGCTCCGTGGCCGTGGCCTGGACGGGAAAGTTGGCCTGAATGTGGTGCCCCTCGGTGCCGCCGAAGGGGGGATTGGTCAAGACCACGTCGTAGCGCTCGGAGACGGACCGGATGTTTTCCTCCAGCGTATTGCGCCGGACAATGCGCGGCGCGGTGACGCCGTGCAGGACCATGTTCATGAGGCCCAAAAGGGCGGGCAGCGGCTTTTTCTCCTGGCCAAAGAAAGTGC
The DNA here is from genome assembly GCA_014359355.1 of Calditrichota bacterium. Taxonomy (NCBI): domain Bacteria; kingdom Pseudomonadati; phylum Calditrichota; species Calditrichota bacterium. The sequence goes on from JACIZP010000063.1 coordinate 13,785, forward strand.
GTTCCTGAAGCGTTTTGTGATCCTCGATGGTGCCTTCCTGGTCCTTCATGTGCAGGTAGGCCTGCGCGAGAAAGCCGCAAGAGCCGCAGGCAGGGTCGTAGACGGTCTCGCCAATCTTGGGCGCGATAAGGTCCACGATAAACCGCACCACGGGCCGCGGGGTGTAGAACTCGCCAGCCAGACGGTTTTCACTGCCCAGACGGCGGAGCAACTCTTCATACACCTGAGAGACGGTGAAGATGTCGTCCTGGCTGTGGAAGTCGATGCCGTTCACGATCTGGAGCACTTCTTTCAAGTTGTAGCCTGAGGCGCAGACGATCACATTGCGTTCGGCAAAAACGCTGCGGATCGTCTCCCGCAGGGGGTCGCCGCCCAGACTCTGCAGGTAGGGGATGAGACGGCCGTGAACGAACTCCAGCAAGCGGTCCGCGGGCCAGTCCTTGGTTGCCCACTCAGACCAACGGAGCTCGCCATCCAGGATGCGCATGTAGGGGCGGCCGGCGAGTTTGGCCTGGGTCTCCCACTCCTCCTCCTGGGCGTCGAGAAAGCGGAGGAAGAGCAGCCATGCGAGGTGCTCGATGTACTCCATGATGCCGCCGCAGTTGTTGTCGCGGCGGAGGACGTCGCAAGCACGCCACATTTCGTTGGCCAGGTTTTCTCTCGTTTGTGGTCCGTTCATGCGGCAGCCTCCTCAGCGTAGATCTTCTCTCGCATGGCTTGCATGGAGCGGCCGAGTGCCGCGCCACCGCCGAACCAGTGGCTGATCCTCGACGCTCCGCCCCACTCCCGGAAGGGCGAAACGCCAAAGATCTCGGGTTCCAGTTGATCAATACCGCCCACCCGGTACTTTTCGAGCAGCTCAAGGATGACCTTTCGCGCATCCTCCTTGTGAGCGTTGATAAATGCCTGCTCGCGGTTCCGGAATGCTGCGGCTCTTTCGCTGCGCGAGCGGATGGGGCTACCAAAGGCGATGTGGCAGAGAAGATCGAAGGCGTCGGCCTCCGGTTGTCCAAGCACGTCCGCAAGTACTTCCGGGTGGATGCTGGATTGGCGGAGCTCGTCGAGGAAGGCCCGTCGCCGGCTGCCGTCCACCCAGATGTCGCGAAGCGTACGCCGACTCGAGGCCACCGCAATGATGCGCCGGCGGGTGTAGTCCTGGTACTGCGCCAGGGTGAGCTGTTCGCCCGTAGCCTCGATGAGGAACACTGCCTCGTCTGCGATGGTGACCTCGAGACCTGCAACAAGGATCTTCCCGCCCTTTTTCGAGACCGGCTTGAGCGGCACGGCCACCTCCAGCGTTTCGTCCGGGGTGGTTTCTATGGCAAGGGTGCGGTCGGCGAAGCCCGTTGCACTGACCATAAGCTGGAGTGCTCCCGCCGGGAGCTTTTCGAATCTGAATCCACCACTTTCGTCTGTCAGGATGGGCCCGCGCTGGCTATTCGGGCCAGTGCGTATGCTCACCCGCCCTCCGATGATGAGTTCTTGAGTATCCACGTGGAACACCCGCCCTTGCACGGCCGCGGTCTGGGGGCCTTTCGGGGATTCCGGTAATGGAAGGGGCGGGCGATCCCATTCATCGAAGAGGCGGGTGGCGCCGGTGTAATCAATGATGCGGAACCAGGACTTGTCTGTGGCAGGATCGAGCCGGCTGCCGCGGCCGATGATCTGCTTGAACAGGATCGGCGAAGAGAGGGTTTTCATGAAGACGATGTTGCGGCACGCAGGGACGTCCACGCCCGTAGAGAGGAGCTCGGCCGTGGTGGCGACCACAGGCGCCGGCTTGTCGGAGTCGGCAAAGGCCTCGAGTGCTCGCCGTCCCTCTTCCCCCTCTTCCGAGATGATGGGCACGGCGTAGTTGGGGAGCCCTGTTTCTGGGCCGAACTCATCCTGCAGCAGCCGGGCCACCAAGCGGGCATGTTCCATGTCAACGCAGAAAACCATGGTCTTTTCCATCTTGCCAAAGCGGCGGAGAAGCCCTGCGAGGTGGGAGACCATGGTTCTGGTGCGGTCAGGGTGGGTGACCTCTCGCTCGAACTGTGGCGTGGTATAAAGTTCACGCGGCTCAGCATCCTCGGGGATGAACACCTCGGCTCCCTGCTCGATGGCATCCTGCAGGTGCAGCCCGGTAGCGTCCACGGTAGTGCGAACACGGTGCACTTTGTAGGTGGCAAGAAAGCCGTCCTCGATGCCGCGGCCAAGGCTGTATTGGTAGGCCGGCGTGCGCCAGGTACCCCGCTCCGGGTGGTCGGAATCAATAGCTACCTCGGGCTCCTCGGCGCAAAAATAGGCATAGGTGTCTATATTTTCGTCCTGTTTTGGCGTGGCGGTCATGCCCAGATGGATTGCGAGCCCGAAGTGGTCGAGGATTTCGCGCCAGGTGCCGAAGCCGGAGCGGTGGCATTCGTCGATGATGACGAGGTCGAAGAAGTCGCGCGGGAACTTTTCAAAGAGGCGATGGCCCTGGTCGTCGGGGCTCCAAAGGGCTTGGTAGATGCCGAAGTACAGGTCACGCGTGAGGTTTGGGGGGTGGCCTTCTACCTTCAAACGCGGCTCGCTGGTTCCGTCCGCAAACGGTCCGAAGGTGTTGTAGGCCTGGTCACGCAGAACCACACGATCTGCAAGGAAAAGGACGCGGCCAGGCCGATCAGGATGCGGACGTTGGAGCCAACCGGACTTGATGAGCTTCCACACGATTTGGAAGGCGACGAAGGTCTTCCCGGTACCGGTCGCCATCGTCAGCAGCACACGCTTACGTCCCTGCATGAGCCGCTTGATTACCTCGCGGATGGCAACTTCTTGGAAATAGTGGGGGTGCTTCCCGCATGTTGCCTCTGGACAGTAGGGGTGCAGCAAGGGGTTCGATCTCTTGTCGCTTTCGTCAGGTGCCGGCGAGTCAGCAACTCGGTGTCTCTGTGCTTGTGTGGCAGTGCCGACATTTTGTGTCCACCGCTTCCACAGTTCCTGCGGCGAGGGAAATCGATCCAGGTTACGAGTGGAATTGGTGAAGAAGTCGAACTCGATGATTTCGTGCCCGTTCGTCGCGTAAGCGAATGCCAGACCCAAGTCGCGGGCGTATCCCTTGGCTTCTTCTAAGCCTGCCTCCGCGCATTTCGATTCAGCCTTTGCCTCCACCACCGCGATCGGGAATGCTTCGGAGAGGCGGAGAAGGTAGTCCGCTTTGCGCGCTTCGCCTTTCCGGACACTGTTGCCCACCAAGATGACGCGACCCTTGGTGTATTGGGCATCCCTTTGGTAGAAATGCTCGCGGGTGATGTGGGTGTCCGCCCAACCTGCAGCGCGGAGTTTTGGATCAATAAGGGTCGCGCGAGTATCAGCTTCGTTTCTCGACTCAGCCGCCATATTCCAAGTCCTTTAGGTCCCTCCCGGTTGCCTCATGTAGCTTCGCTCTTGGCGCGCCGTCCTTCGAATGCGTCCCAGATGTACCTGAGTAAGATCAGCCCCAGCAGGACGTGCTTGCACTCGCCGGCGGCCCTTGAGCCGCGCAGGGCGTGGGCCATGGGCCACAACTCAGCTTCGTAGCCGAGGGTGGCGCCGGTGGTCTCGGTCGGTGTGTTGTTGCTTCGCCTTGCCGTAGGCCACTTCATCATGGTGGACCTGTGCATTTCACGAGCGTCCTAGAGCCTACTCCCTCAGCCAGGAGTTGGTCGGGCCTGCCGGACAAAGCTTTTGAGTTATGCTCCCTGCGACCTGACGATCTTTTCAGTGCGCCCGTCATTGGAGGTTCGTTTATTCCAACGAAATCCAAAACCATTGACGTTCTGGGCACCCAACTCACGCACCGCTGCGTAAGGCACGCGAGTAACGCCAAGCAGCTCGAAGGTGCGTGAAAAGAATCCGCAAGCCAAATAGTCAAATGGTTCTTCTATCGCGGCAAATTCAAAAGAGGTGTCCTCGTTGGGGTTCCTCACTGCGCGATTCTATCTTGTAAGTCTTTCCTTGCGCGTCTTTGGCATCCCGCGCTCTGCGAACTGTACTCGGAGCGAGCTGCAAACCT
>JACIZP010000064.1 GCA_014359355.1 Calditrichota bacterium
TCCCGGAGATGCTCTCTGGTCGCGTGAAGACGCTGCACCCTCTGATTCTCGGGGGCATTCTGGCGGTGCGCAGCGACCCGCAGCACATGGCCGAGCTTCAGGAGCATGGCATCGTTCCCATAGACCTCGTGGTGGTCAACCTCTATCCCTTCGAAAGCACCGTTGCGCGGCCGGGAGTGACCGTCGCAGAGGCCACGGAGAACATCGACATCGGCGGGCCTACCATGATCCGTGCTGCGGCAAAGAACTTTGCCCACGTGGCCGTGGTCACCCGTCCCGACCAGTACGGCTGGGTGCTGGAAGAGCTTCGCGCCAAAGGCGGCGCTCTTTCGGATGACTCACGCCGTCGGCTGGCAGCAGAGGCATTCGCCCTCACCAGCCGCTACGACGCCGCAATCGAGAGTTACGTGCGTTCCCTTGACGAAGGCCAGGAGGCCATGCCCGCGCGGTTGTGGGCGTGCCTGGACAAGGTGGCCGAGCTGCGCTATGGCGAGAATCCCCACCAGCGAGCGGCCCTCTACGCCAGGCACGGGGCACACGCCGCCGGCCTGCTGGGAGCCCAACAGTTGCAGGGCAAGCAGCTCTCCTTCAACAACTACCTCGATGCCCACGCTGCCTTGGGCCTCCTGCTGGAGTTCGAGGAACCGTGTGCCGTTATCCTCAAGCACAACAACCCATGTGGCGCAGCAGTGGCCGAGGAGGTCCTGGCCGCCTATCGCAAGGCCCTGGCCACGGATCCGGTCTCTGCCTTCGGCGGGATTGTCGCCGTCAATCGGCCGGTGAGGAGGGACCTTGCCGAAGAGCTTTCTCAACTGTTCCTGGAGGTGGTTTTGGCGCCGTCATTCGAGCCTGCGGCGCTCGAAGTTCTCGGCAAGAAGAAAAACCTCCGTCTGCTCGCCTTAGGGGAGCTGGGCGATAGGAGCAGCAACGGCTTCGACATCAAGACAATCGCCGGCGGTTATTTGGTGCAGGACCAGGATCAGGAGCCGCCAGCCGCGTTCAAGGTGGTCACCAAACGCGCCCCCACCGAGGCAGAGTGGCAGGCGCTGCGCTTTGGCTGGAAGGTGGTCAAGTGGGTCAAATCCAACGCCGTGATTTTTGTCGGCACCGACCGCACGCTGGGGATCGGCGCCGGGCAGATGTCGCGGGTTGACTCCTCCCGCCTGGCGGTGATGAAGGCCAAAGCGGCGGGCTTGGATCTGCAAGGCTCTGCGGTGGCTTCCGATGCCTTCTTCCCTTTCCGCGACGGGGTAGACGCAGCGGCGGAGGCCGGCGCGACAGCCATCATCCAACCGGGCGGTTCGGTGCGGGACGAGGAGGTCATCGCCGCCGCTGATGAGCACGGCATGGCTATGGTCTTCACCGGCGTGCGTCACTTCCGCCACTGATGAGCGACGAGATGGTACAGACGGAGAGTTGCAGCAGAGAACCAAACAGGGATCGATATCGACATGGGACTCTTCTCAAGTGACATTGCCATTGACCTCGGCACGGCCAACACGCTGGTCGCGGTCAAGGGGCGAGGGATAGTGGTCAACGAGCCCTCGGTGGTGGCGGTACGCAGGGACGATCAGGAAATAGTCGCCTTCGGCGCCGCTGCCAAGGAGATGGTCGGGCGCACCCCACGGGAAATCGTCACGGTGCGGCCTTTGCGCGACGGTGTGATCGCCGACTTTGAACTGGCCGAGCAGATGATTCGCTACTTCATCCGCAAGGCGCAGTCCACCCTTCTCTCGCGGCCGCGCATGGCGATCTGCGTGCCGTCAGGAGTCACCGAGGTGGAAAGGAGAGCAGTGCGCGACTCGGCCGAACAAGCCGGCGCCCGGCAGGTCTTTCTCATCGAGGAACCAATGGCGGCGGCCATCGGCGTCGGTCTGCCGGTCGAGGATGCAGTCGGGAGTATGATCATCGACATCGGCGGAGGTACCACCGAGATGGCCGTAATCGCCATGAATGGCATCGTGAGCTCGGTTTCCATCCGCGTTGCCGGCGACGAAATGACCGAGGCCATCATCCAGTACTACAAGAAGAACTACAATCTGCTGCTCGGGGAGAACACCGCCGAGTACATCAAATGCACCATCGGCTCGGCGGCTCCGTACGATGAACGCGGCTCGTTGACCGTTAAGGGGCGCGACTTGGTGAGTGGCATTCCCAAGACGGTCGAGGCGAAAGGAGCGGAGGTGCAGGAAGCCCTGGCCGAGGCGGTGACGCTCATCGTTGAGTCGACCAAGAAGTGCCTGGACCAAACGCCACCCGAACTGGCAGCCGACCTGGTGGACCGCGGCATCATCATCTCCGGAGGTGGTGCTCTGCTGAAGGGGCTGGATGAACGTCTGCGCCAGGAGACAAATCTGCCGGTTATCGTGGCCGAGGACCCCATGACCTGTGTGGTGCGTGGCACCAGCAAGATTCTTGAGGACCTGCCCCGCTACGAGAAAGTTCTCAGCCGGGCCAAACGCTATTGACCCCTGTTTCATCCCTCTAAAGCGATTGGAAACTGATGCGGCGTCGTCTACCCACTCTTTTGCCACCGCGCGAGTACACCATCCTGGCGCTGCTGGTGTTCTTGGCCGTGGCCTTGACCACCTCCAGCACCCGCACGTCCATGGATGGCCCCCGTTTGGCGGTACTGGCCATTGTGGCCAAGGCCGCGCGACCCGTGGCGGCCATAGAGCAGTGGGTAAAGCTTGGCAGAGAAAACACCGAGTTGCGGCGCATCAACGCGCAGTTGGTGCTGGACAATGCCATTCTTGCCGAGGCCAGGGCCGAGAACGAAAGGCTGCGAGCCCTGCTGGGATTCACCACTCAAGCGCCGCTCGATTATGTGCCGGCGCGGGTGATCGGCACCTCCACGCAGGGCTTTGTCAACTGCGTTATCCTGGACGTAGGCAGTGGCAAGGGGCTGCGCAAGAACATGCCGGTGGTCTGCGCCGAAGGCCTGGTTGGCAAGCTGTACACTGTTGGGCGCGACCAGTCGTTGGCTCAGTTGCTCACCGACCGCAACGCACGGGTGAGCGCCCGGGTGCAGCGCAGCCGGGTGACCGGCATCGTGCGCAGTGTCCATGCGAACTTGTTCCTCCTGGAGCAAGTGCCCAAACGGGCTGACGTCCGCGTGGGGGACGTGGTTGTCACTTCTGGGCTGACTCCCATGTTCCCCGCGGGGTTGAAAATCGGCACGGTCAGTGCCGTCTCCGAGGAGGCCCCTGGCCTCTTCATGACCATCTCCTTGCTTCCTGCTGCCGATTTCAGCCGTCTGGAGGAACTGCTGGTCGTCCGTTCTCCTGCCGAAGCGAGCCAAGCGCTGAAGCCATGAGATATCTGTCCTACATCGTGCTTCTCCTTGCAGGCGTGGTGCTCCAGGTCGGAGTACTCCGTTTCGCCAGTGTCATGGGCGTTGCCCCGGACCTGCTTCTGCTGGCGACCGTCGTGGTGGGGTTGCGCAGCGGACAGGTTCCCGGGATGGTCTTCGGCTTTCTCGCCGGCTTGGCGATCGACCTGGTCACCGCCACGCTGGTGGGGCCCTCTGCTCTGAGCAATACGATCGTGGGCTTCATCGCCGGCCTGTGGCATGGCTACACCGTAAGTCTTCGCAGGAACGCCTCTCTCCTGGTGCTGCTCGTGTGTGTGTCGGTGCATGAGCTCATCATGGCAATTGTGCAGGCGCTCGCGCCCGGGACCCACTTGGGCTTTGTGCTCCTCCGGTGGACGCTGCCGCGCGCCGTTTACAGCTTAGCTCTGGGCATGCTGGTGTTCGTACTGCTTCCACAGAAGGTCTGGCGAGCGCGCTCGACAAGTCTGTTCGGGGGGCGTGTGTAGATGCAGGCAGCGAATGTCGAGCACAACCGTTTTCTGTTCAAAGTCGGGCTCTACGTCGCGTTCGGCGTGATCGCGCTGCGGCTCTTCCAGCTCCAGGTGCTGTCGGCAGAACGCTACACGCGCGAGGCCGAACGCAACCGCATTCGCGCCGTTCCCTTGGAGGCCACCCGCGGCGTAATTTACGACGTGAACGGCACCGTCCTCGTAGAGAACCGCCCAGCATACTCGGTTTCAGTGATCCCTTATGAGGTAACCGGCCGCGACTCCGTGCTCGCACTGCTCGGGGAGATCCTTGGCCTGTCACGTGAAGAGCTTGTCACACGCATCCAACGCAACAAGTGGGGCACGTTTACTCCCACCAAAGTCAGCCACCACATCAGCGACCTGGCCTTGGCCCGCCTCGAGGAACACCGTTTGGACCTCCCGGGGGTGATCTTCGAAGTGGAGCCCCGGCGTGCCTACCCGCTTGGTCCGTTGGCGCCCCATGCGTTTGGCTATTTGGGAGAAATCTCTCCCGCTGAATTGACCACGTTGCGCGATGCAGGCTACCAGATGGGTGACCTGCTTGGCAAGAAGGGGCTGGAAAAGCAGTATGAACCTCTTTTGCGCGGGCAAAAAGGCTATCTCTACCTGGAAGTGGACGCCGTCGGACGCGAGATCCGCGCCTTGGACAAGCCTGCGCCTACGCCGCCACGTGAGGGTCAGAGCCTTCTCACCGGTCTGGACGCGGATATGCAAGCTCGCTTGGTCGAGGCCATGGCGGGCAAAAAGGGTGGCGCCGTTTTCTTGAATTGCCGCAACGGCGAGGTGCTTGCCATCGCCAGCTTCCCAGGCTTTGATTTGGAGGCGCTATCCGGCATGCTCAGCCCCCAGGCCTGGACAGCTGTGCTCAACGACCCGGACAAGCCGCTGTTTGACCGTGTGATTCAAGGAGCCTTTCCGGCGGGGTCCACCTTCAAGCTGGTCATCGCCGCTGCCGCCCTGGAAAGCGGCGCGCTCACCAAGGACTTTTCCGTGACCTGCGGTGGTTTCACCCGCCTGGGCACCCACACTTTCGACTGCTGGAAGAAGCAGGGACACGGCCGCCTGCAGATGATCGAGGCGATTGAGCGGTCATGCAACGTCTACTTCTACAACGTCGGCCTGCATGTGGACATCGATACCTGGGCGCGCTGTGCAAAAAACTTTGGATTTGGCCAGCCCACAGGGATCGATCTGCCTAATGAGAGCCCTGGCAATCTGCCCGATCGGGCGTTCCTCGATGCCCGCTACGGCAAAGATGCCTGGACGCGTGGCATGATGCTGAACCTGGCTGTGGGGCAAGGCGACCTGTTGGTGACACCTCTACAAATGGCGCAACTGGCCATGGCCATCGCCAACGAAGGGGTCTATTATCGGCCTCATCTGGTGCGAGGCACAGTGGAACCGGCTAACCGCAGTGTCAAGTGGGTGAACGTAGAGCAACACCACGTCGAGGGGGTGTCGCCGGAAACTTACGCCGTCCTCAAGCAAGGCATGTGGCGTGTGGTCCAGGGCGAAAGAGGCACTGGAGCTGCATGCCGCCTGCCCAACGTAGAGGTGGCGGGCAAGACGGGTACCGCCCAGAATCCGCACGGCGAAGACCATGCGTGGTTCATCGGCTTTGCGCCGTTTTCCAGTCCGGAGGTGGCCTTTGCCGTCTTTGTGGAGAACGGCGGCAAAGGCGGCGCGGTTGCCGCCCCAGTTGCCAGGAGGGTGCTGGAAGTCTATTTCCAGAAGCACTCGCCGCAAGCACCGCCAATTGCTGCCCGCGTGGTGGAGGAGGACCGGTAGCTCATGGTCAGCCGCCTGGACACACCCATACTCGCGTGCATGGTGCTGCTGATGGCCATCGGCCTGCTCGCCATCTACAGCGCCACCGCCCACCACGAATCGCCCTTTTTGCGGGGCAGCCTCACCCGGCAGGCGATCTGGGCGGTGAGCGGCCTGGTGGTCGCCGGCATCGCGACGATAGTCCCATTTCGCACGATCGAGCGGTTTGCCTACGTCCTCTATGGCGCCGTCCTGGTCATGCTGGTGGCGGTTCTTTTCGTCGGAAAGGGGGCAAATGCCCGTTGGTTCGCCCTTGGTCCGGCGCGCCTGCAGCCTGCAGAATTTGCCAAGGTCGGCGTCGTCATAGCGCTGGCCCGCTTCCTCACCGGCCGCCGTACCGACGTCAATAGCGCCAAGGACATCTTGACTGCCGCGGCGATCGTGGCAGTGCCAACTCTCCTGGTGCTGAAACAACCAGACCTTGGCACCGCTTTGGTGTTCTTGGGGTCACTGCTCCCCCTTCTCTACTGGGCTGGGCTCAGAGGGTTCACTCTTTTCCTCATTGTGGCTCCGGCCGTCACTGCCTTAGCCTCGTTCAAGTTCATGACTTTCTTCCTGGCAATGCTCGGGCTGGCAGCTTTGCTCTACTTTTCCCGCCGAGGTCGCCGCGTGCTTGTCTTCAACCTGCTTCTTAACCTGGGCGTGGGCGTGTTGGCGCCGGCGCTCTACAACAGGTTGGCGCCCTATCAGCAGAATCGCATCCTCGCCTTTCTTGGCCTCAAAACAGACCCGCATGGGGTAAGCTACCAGGTCATCCAGTCGAAGGTAGCAATTGGCTCTGGTGGTCTTTTCGGCAAAGGGTTTATGCAAGGTTCCCAGACGCAGCTCCGCTTTCTGCCTGAGCAACATACCGACTTTATCTTCTCCGTCATCGGCGAGGAGTTTGGCTTCGTAGGGTCGCTGTTCGTGTTGACCTTGTTCTTCGTGTTGCTGTTCCGAGCGCTGCGTATCGCCGCCACGGCCAGAAACCAGTTCACCAGCCTGGTAGTAGCAGGCGCCGTGACGGTCATCGCGCTCCATGTCGTCATCAACATCGGGGTAACCTTGGGCATAATGCCGGTTACCGGCTTGCCGTTGCCCTTCGTGAGCTATGGTGGCTCATCGCTCTGGACGTTCGCCATTTTGGTGGGTTTCATGTTGAACGGCTCGCTCCATCGCCTGGATTATTGACCAAGCAGGGAGTCAACCATGCATCCAGTTCTCTTCAAACTCGGCCCGTTGGAGATTCACGCGTACGGCCTCATGTTGGCCATTTCGTTTGTGCTGGGCATTCTGTTGGCTGCCCGGCGCGCCAAGCGACTGGGCATCGACCCCAACCGCATCATGGACCTCGGCGTGCTGGTCGCGGTGAGCGCCATCGTGGGCGCGCGGCTGTTTTATGTGGCCTTTCACCTGGACGAGTTCCGCGGCCACTGGACCGACACCTTTAACCCATTTCAGAGCACCGGCCAGGTGGGCATCGGCGGCCTCACCCTCCTGGGTGGGGTGATCCTCGCCATCCTCACCAGCTACATCTACCTGCGGCTGAAAAACCTCTCCTTCCTGCGCGTTGCCGACGTGGTGGCGCCATCATTGGGGCTGGGGATTTTCTTGACGCGCATCGGCTGTTTTCTCAACGGATGTTGTTTCGGCGTGCCCTGCCACCTGCCCTGGGCGGTGAGTTTTCCATATGGGAGTCCGGCGCACTACCACTATGGCCCGGTGCCGATCCACCCCACGCAACTCTATTCTTCGCTCGGCGGCCTCGTCATGTTTGGCGCTTTGCTCGCGCTGGATCGCCATCGCCGCTTCGACGGGTATTTGTTCTACTTCTTTCTCGTCTTTTATGGCATCGGGCGTTTTCTCGTGGACTTTGTCCGGTACTATGAGCCGAGCATGGTCCTTGTCCGCCTCGGCTCTGTGACGATCTCCATGAACCAAGGGATCAGCCTGTTGATGCTGGCCGCCGGGATCATTGGGTTGGTTCTTGGGTGGAGGAGGCTTCGGGCAACAGCGGCCTAAAGAAGCGAACTGAAACAGATTCTGGAAGGAAACGGCCTGGTCGAAAGAATCTGGGGCCCGCGTTCAAAGAGAGGTTGCTCGCGCCCTTGCCCAGGTAAGTGCTGATACAGTCCGCCGGCCAGCATCTGTCCTCCCGGAACCATGGCTTGTGCCCCTCCCGGAGAACACCACCAGACGCGAGCCCCGCGGATGGGCCAGTTCTACAGCCTAATGCTGCAAGGACAACGCGGCAGTTGCCAGTGGGGCAAGCTCGCAACTGCCGCGTACTAACAGAAGATTGAAAGATTGATCGGCGCGATAGCGGGGAGGAGGCGCAGGCGCCTCCGCGCTACGCGTCCTTTCACATCCCTGATCTTCTGGCCTCCCCCCGCCCTGCGCAGTATCGTAGACACTCGGCCTGTTTCTCTGGCTTGACTTGCATGGGCCTCCCCACCCGCACTCCATCCCTCCTGCCTTCCCATGGCACGGTGGCTTAGCACGCGCGGGGAATAGCCTCGAATTACGAATCCGCAAGTGCTCCACCTTTCCCTCCACCAGTTTTGTAACAAGTCCCTTCCAAACGGCATCTATGGTGCTCTCGTAACTCTTTGATTCCGCTGTCGCTACCGCGCCCTCACTTCGCTGGCACGATGCTTGTGGACACGCGCGTGGGGCTACATTCCATGGAAGGATTGACGGAGGGTCGTGACATGAAAGCGAGAGATATGGCCATTGCCAGAGGAGCCCTTCTTGTGTGGGGGCTTACCTTCGTAAGCAGGTTGGCAGCGGAGTCGATCACCGTACGGTGGAACCCGAACTCCGAGCCGGACCTGGCCGGGTACAAGGTCTATTATGGCACTACCTCGGGACATTACTCTGAGGTCATAGACGTCAACCTCACCACAGTTGCAGTCGTTGACGGGCTACAGCCGGCCACGCGCTACTACTTCGTAGTCACCGCCTACGACTCGGCAGGCAACGAGAGCGAGCCGTCGGACGAGGTCTACGCCACCACGCTGGACCAGACACCGCCCACGCTCGTCTCGGCCACCGTGAGGACCGCCACCGAGCTGCTGGTTACCTTCTCAGAGCCGGTAGCGACCCGTTCGGCTGAGGAGCCCAACAACTACCGCATTGATGGCGGCGTGACAGTCACGAGGGCCACGCTCACCGCTGACCCGAAGGTCGTCCTTCTCACCACCTCTCCACACACCAACGGGCGAAGCTATGCGTTAACGGTGAGCGGGGTAGCCGATTGCGCAACCCCCGCCAACGTGATCCGACCCAACAGCACCCTTCAGTACAGATGCGAGTATCAGGACATCACGCCGCCCCAACTTGTGGCAGCCACCCTTCTAGACGCCACCACCCTCGAGGTGCAGTTTAGCGAACCGGTGGATAGCAGAGTGGCCGAGAACATCGCCAATTATGCCATCAACAACGGCATCCGCATTTCTGCCGCCACGCTCAGCGCCTCGGGGGAGAGGGTCACCCTGCACACATCTTCCCACAGCGCAGGCGTGGTCTATGTTCTAACGGTGAACAACATCATCGACCGGGCTCCGACGCCGAACTTTATCGTCCCCAATTCCACCGTGTTCTACACCTATGACCCTGGTGACACGCAGGGCCCGCGCATTCTCACGGTGACCCTCCCCGAAGCCACGCAAGTCCTTGTCAGGTTCGACGAACCGCTGGACCCCACGTCCGCCCAGACGCCGGCAAATTATGCTATCAGCAACGGGGTGGTGGTGCACTCCGCTACGCTGGATACCTCGGGTTGCGTGGTCGTATTGAGCACCACGCCGCATAGTCCAGGCGTCCCTTACGTCCTGACCGTCAACAATGTGCAAGACCGTGCCAGGCAGCCGAATCCCATAAGCCCGAACAGCTCTTACGGCTACTTCTTCGATCCCGGGGATATTGAGGCGCCTACGCTCCTGGCGGCTTCCTTGCTGGATGCCACGCATTTGCTCATCAGCTTCAGCGAGCCGGTGCAACAGCTCAGTGCTGAGCTGGCGTACAACTATGTCATCAACAATGGCATCGGCGTGCGTTCCGCAGTGCTGCTTCCAGATGGCAGGACGGTGCTGCTGGAAACCTCGCCACATGTGTCGACGGCCACGTACATCGTGACGGTCAACAACGTGGCAGACCGGGCCTCGCCGCCCAATGTCATCGCCGCCAACAGTTCTATCACTTACGTCTACGCCCCTCAGGACCTCACCGGTCCCACCATTGTCATGGTGACCGTCCTCAGCCCGACTCAATTGGAGGTCTCTTTCAGCGAACGGGTGGACAGCACCAGTGCGGAGGAAGTGGGGAACTACTCCATCAGCAACGGCGTGACGGTGCTGGCGGCGCGCCGCACAGCCTCCGGGCACGCAGTACGCCTGACTACTACGCCGCACGCGACCAACCAGATCTATATCCTCATGGTCAGCAACGTCACCGATGTGGCCAATCCACCGAATGCCATTTTGCCTAACAGTCCCTATTCGTACCTCGTGCAGCCCATGGACGAGGTGCCGCCCGTGCTGGTCTCGGTCACCGTTGTGGACGAAAGAACGCTGGATGTTCGCTTCAGCGAGGAAGTAGAAAGAGAGTCGGCCGAGCGCACCGGTAACTACCTCATCAACGACGGCGTCACCGTAGAGCGAGCACAGCTGGACAACTCTGCGCGGGTGGTGCGCCTCACCACGTCGCCGCATGAGTTCGGGAAGGTCTATTTGCTCTCCGTGAGCAACGTGACCGACTGCGCCACCCCGCCGAACGCCATCGCGCCGAATTCACCGTATGCCTATGCGCTTTCGCCAGGTGACCGTACTCCCCCCACCTTAGCGGGAGCCCGTTTGTTGGACGCCAGCACTCTGGAGCTGACTTTTAGCAAGCCGGTGGAGCAGAGCTCGGCAGAGACGGTGAGCAACTACCAGATCGACAACGGCGTGCAGGTGCGCAGTGCCACGCTTGACACCAGCGGCCGGGTCGTACGCCTTGAGACGACGCTTCACGAGCCGGGGCGGGTGCACGTCCTCCTGGTGAGCAACGTGCGCGACCGGGCAGTGCCGCCGAATACCATTGCGCCCAACAGTCCCTTCACCTACGTCTATCGTGCGCCTGATGAGACGCCGCCGACGCTTGTCTTGGTGCGGGCAGTCAGCTTGACGCAAATAGAGGTGCTCTTCAGCGAGCCGGTGGCCCGCAGGGAAGCGGAAAACCCGTCAAGCTACCGGATCAACAACAGCACCCAGGTGACGGCCGCCGAACTGGACGCCTCTGGGCAGTTGGTGCGCCTCACCACCTCTGCACACACCCCGAACCGGCTGTACGTCCTCGTCGTGAACGGCATCTCCGACCTTGCCGTGCCGCCTAATGTCATTGCCCAGAATTCGTCGTACTCGTACACCTACGAACCTCCGGCAGTGGTGGCGCCGACGATCTCTTCTGCACGTCTGCTCGACAGCCAGACGCTCGAGGTGACGTTCAACAAACCGGTGGACCAAACACAGGCAGAGCTGGTCGAAAACTACTCGATCAGCAACGGGGTGACGGTATACAGTGCCACCCTCCAGGGCTTGGGTAATGTGGTTCGTCTGCGGACTTCGCCGCATGTGCCCAACACTCTGTACATCCTGCTTGTTAACGGCATCAAGGACCGAGAAGTGGTGCCGACCACCATCGCCCCCAATACACCGTGCCTCTACACCTATCATCCTGACGACCAGGAGGCGCCATTTGTGGTGGCGGTGCGCGTGGTCGATGCCTCCCGGCTGGACGTCGAATTCAGCGAGGCGTTGGAGCCAACCTCCGCGCAGACTGCCAGCAATTACACCATCAACAATGGCGTGCAAGTGCTGGGGGCAGTACTCTCCCCAGACGGGCGAGTGGTGCACCTGACCACGTCGCCGCATGTGCCGGACCGCATCTACATCCTGCTCCTGCGCGGGATCGCCGACACGGCGCCCTATCCTAACGTCATTGCGCCCAACACCTCGTACACTTACACCTACACCCCCCCTGACCGCAGTGGGCCCACCATCCGCCTGGTCACCGTGCGGAGCGCGACGGAGCTCAGCGTGCTCTTCAGCGAGCCTGTGGAACGTACCGGGGCGGAAACCATCAGCAACTACGTCATCAGCCATGGCGTTCAGGTGGTGGCTGCTCAGCTCGACAGCTCATCTACCACCGTCACTCTGACGACCACGGAACATGCACCTTCCGTGGTGCACATCCTCATGGTGAGCAACATCACCGATGTGTCTCCCGCAAGAAACGCCATTGTGGCCAACAGTCCCTACTCCTACGTCTTCACCCCCGCCGATCAGACGGAGCCCACCATTGTCAAGGTGACGCCGCTTGATCAATCGCACTTGGACGTGCAGTTCAGCGAAGCGGTGGAGCGCTCTTCCGCCGAAGATGTGACCAACTATCAGATCACCGGTCTTGCGGTGCAAAGCGCGGCGCTCGACCCCAACGGGGTGACGGTGCATTTGACCACGACGGCGTGTGTGCCGGGACAGGTCTATATCCTGTTGGTGAGCAACGTCACCGACCGGGCGCTTCCCCCAAATCGCATTCGGCAGAACAGCCCCTATGCCTTCACCTTCCGGCCGGCAGACACGACGCCTCCCACCATCACTGCTGTGCAGGCGGCCGATGCCAATTCGCTGCAGGTCTTCTTCAGCAAACCTCTTGACCAGAACTCGGCGACGAACGTGGCCCACTACACCATCAGCAGCGGTGTAACGGTCTTGGCTGCCAGCCTGGACCCCTCGGGGGCGCTCGTTCACCTGAGCACGACAACTCATCAGCCGGACTTGGTGTACGTCCTCATGGTGAGCAACGTGGCCGATACCTGTCGCCCAGCCAATTTGATTTCCCCGAATAGCTCCTATGCGTACACCTATCACCAGGAGGACAGAACGGCACCCACTATCGTCATGGCTTCGCCACGCGATGCCACCCATGTGAGCGTCGTGTTCAGCGAACCGGTGGACGAGCTGACCGCGGTGCAGACGAGCAACTACCGCCTGAACTACGGCGTGAACGTACTCGGCGCGACCCTGGAAAGTCCCACTACTGTACTGCTCACCACCACGCAGCATGAGCCGGGCAAGATCTACATCCTCTTGGTGAGTGGCGTGCGGGATCGGGCGCCAGTGCCGAACGCCATCGCCGGCAACACGCCGTACTCCTACGTGTTCACCCCGGCGGACTTGACTGCGCCGGTGATTACCGGGGTTAATGTACAGGACGAAACTCACCTGGATGTATCCTTTAGCAAAGAGCTGGAGCGGCAGTCCGCCGAAACGCTCAGTAACTATCGCATCAGCGGAGGTGTCCAGGTCACCGCCGCCACCTTGGATGGTACGGGACGGACCGTGCGTCTGGTCACCTCTGCCCACACCCCGGGCAAGCTGTACATCCTGATGGTCAGCAATGTGCGCGACAGAGCCGCGGTGCCCAATCAGATTGCGGCAAACAGCCCGTACCTCTACACCTATGACCCGCTAGAGCGCAAGACGCTCGCCGTGGCGCAGGTGGAAGTGGTGGAGGAGACTCTCCTAAGAGTGACGTTCACCACCCAAGTCGATCCGGTTACCGCCGGCGACCACCGCAACTACAGCGTGGACAACGGAATCCTGGTGATTCGTGCTGAACCTTCGAGCGATGGCCTCAGCGTATTCCTGGTCACCACGCCGCATGCTCCTGGGCGCACGTACACTCTCACGTTGTCGAACGTCAAGGACAGGGCGGCGATACCGCAGGCCATCAGGCCTTTCACGACTTTTTCCTACTCCTATCTACCCGCGCTGACAGTGGCCATCCTCAGCACCAACGAGTGCGAAAAGTCCTTCGTCGGGCTTGGCAAAGAGTACTACGTGGACCGTCACTATTTCATAACCTCCTTCCCGACTGAAATGGACGGTGCACTCATGCTCAAGATGGCCAACGGGGACAAGGGGCGCACCGAATCGGAGTTCCTGCGCTTCGAGGTCGATCGCGACGTAGTAGTCACGGTGGCCTATGATAGCAGGGCCACCACGTTCCCCAGCTGGCTGACGAAGCACTTCACCAGGACCAACCAGTTCATTGGCGTCACCGACGGAGCGAAGCGACTTGACCTGTGGGTGCAGCGCTTCAAGAAGGGGGTGATTGCCCTGGGTGCGAACATGGCCGCAGGGGCAGTGGAGCCCCGGAGCATGTACTTGGTAATTGTGCAGACGGATGCCACCTCCGGACGCGACACCGGCGGCAGCGGCCACGAGGCAGAGGGCGCGGACGATTTTGCCTCGGGCGGCGTGCCGCGGCAATATGCCTTGCAGCAGAATTTTCCCAATCCGTTCAATCCAGATACAGAGATCCGCTACCAGCTTCCACGGGCGGCCAAGGTGAAAGTGGTCGTCTACAACCTGCTGGGGCGAAGGGTCAAGACCCTGTTTGAGGGGGAGCGCGAGCCAGGCTACTACCGGGCTTACTGGAACGCGGTGGACGACGAGGGCTTCCCCGTGGCGACCGGCCTCTATCTGTGTCGCATCGAATGCCGCAACCAAGCGGAACGGAATGGCGTGATGGTGGAGATTGTGGACTTTGCGGCAACCATTAAGCTGATGTACATGAAATAGCCCCGTCGTCCCTTTACCCGCACCAGCCAAGGCCAGGAGGGTGTGCAGCCCTACTGGCCTTTGGCTTCTGGGGCGCCCCCCGGACTTCTGCTCTCCCTTCCTCCCACGCGCGGGGTAGGCGGCCTCTCGCCCCTCTCTACCCGACGGCCGCCAGCGAGGAAACGGTGGTTGACCCCGTAGGCGGCCTGCCGCCGGGCGACCCAGCCGGCGAGCAAGAGGCGGCTCGCGGGTGGGCAAGGAGTGGCTCTATCGCTGAGGCCACCATGGCAGGCCACAAAAAAATGCGTTGACTGGCTGCCTATATTTCTGTATATTACCCCGGCCTGGGAAAGGACTCCTCCGAATGTGCTCCACGCGTCTGCCTGCGACATGGCAGCGCCAGGCACTCCAATTGAAACCAAGGCAAGAATGAGAACCGTCACCGCGCTCATTGCACTGGTTTGCATAGTGTCGCTGGGGTCCGCGCAGCAGGCACCTGCACCCGCCAGTTTGCCTGCCAGCTATCCCTATCAGGAACTCCTGCGGAGCTTGCGCACGACGCCGCAAGCTGAGGTCGGCCCCTCTTTGCTTGGCGGGCAGGAGTTAAGCCTTTTTGGGCACGACTTTTTCCGGACGCCGCGCGAACTGGCCACCACCGCAGGTCGTCTGCCCGAGAACTATGCGTTGGGTCCTGGCGACCGCCTCGGGATATTCCTCACGGGCAAGATCCAAAAGGAACTGGATGTCACGGTCAACTTGGAAGGGAAGATTTACGTTCCCCCTGCAGGCGTCCTCACCGTGCAGGGAATGAGCATGCGCGACCTTCAGCAGCAGCTGCAGAAGGTCATGGCGCGCTACTTCCAGAACTTTGCCCTGCAGGTGATGCTCATCGCGCCGAAACCGGTGCAAGTGACGGTGGTCGGCGAAGTCCAGCAACCGGGCCGCTTTACCCTCACCGCCTTGAACACGGTCTTTGACGCCTTGTGCGCCGCAGGGGGACCGAGCCCGCGAGGTTCCCTGCGCGCCATCAATCTCTATCGCAACGACTCCTTGTTTGCCGTCGTGGACCTGTACGGACTGCTCACCAATCGTGACCCCGCCCAAGACCTGCTGTTGCAGGGCGGCGACCGCCTCTACGTGCCGATAGCTGCCGCCATCGTGGCCGTCGTGGGCGAGGTCAAGAGGCCAGCGGCCTATGAACTGCGGCCAGACCTTAAGGAGACACTCGCGGACATCGTCGAATTGGCTGGAGGCCTCACCGATTATGGCCTTCGCAGCCGTGTGGAGGTGAGTCGCCTGCTGCCCAACGGAGAACGCATCCTCCACTTCGTGAACCTGGACAGCACGGCGCAGGTGCGCGCCCTGTCCTTGCGTAACAACGACCGCGTGCGCGTCTTCTCCAAGCAGGATCTTATCCACGACCGGGTGGTGACCATTTCTGGTGCAGTTACCCGCCCCGGGCAGTACTTGCTCGAGGATAACATGCACTTGAGCGACCTCATCCTCAAGGCCGGCAATGTGACGCGGAGCGCCGATCTCTTAGAGGCCGAGGTCGCCAAGATCGACCCAAAGCAGCCGCCCACCTACCTCAAGGTCAACCTGCGCCGGCTGCTTCTGGAGGGAGACACTTCGCAAGACCTCCTGTTGGAGGAAGACGACCATGTCTTCGTCCGTGAGATCCCCAAGTGGCTGGTGGGCCCCACCGTGGAGGTGCGCGGCGAGGTCTTGTACCCGGGCGTCTATGCCATCGTCAAGGACAGCACCACGCTTGGAGAGATTATGGCCAAGTGCGGGGGCTTTACCGACGAGGCGCTGATCCGTGAGGCCAGACTCATTCGCAGGAGCGCCCCGGCTCTGGTGGACAAGGAGTACGAACGCCTGAAAACCATGACCCGCGACCAGATGACCGACCTGGAGTACGACTATCTGGTCATGAAGGAAAACTTGCGCGACATTGGCCGGGTGGTCGTCGACTTTTACAAGCTGGTCGTGCAGCACGACGCTCGAGAAGACGTCGTGCTAGAAGACGGCGACATCATCGAGGTGCCTAAGGCACCGGTGGTGGTGGGCGTCACGGGCAGGGTGGCCAGGCCTGGCGGTGTGGTACATGTGCCCGGGGCCAAGGTGAGCTACTACGTCAAGCGCGCCGGCGGCTTTGCCTGGGACGCCAACAAGCGCAAGACCAAGGTCATCAAGGTCACCGGCGAGGTCCTGGACGACGAAGATGTCAAGCAGTTGGTGCCGGGCGACATCATTTACGTGCCGAGGCGCCGCCCGCGGGATTATTGGGCGCTCTTCCGCGACGTCATGCTTGTCGCCTCGCAGATTGCCACGGTGGCCCTGGTACTCGACAACGTCGTGAATCGGCGATGAGTGCGGAAACCCTTCATTCGGTGCCCTCAGTTGGCCGACAGCTGGATCTTGTCGAGCTGGTCGGCAGGCTGGTGACAAAGCGCTGGCTCATTGTGCGCAATGCCGTGGTCGCCTGCTTGGCGGTGGGCGTATTGAGCTTCTTGTTGCCTCGTCGCTACACAGCGGTGACTACCCTGTTACCGCCGGCGGAGATGCAGCAGAGCGCCCTGCACGGTATGTTGGCCGAACTGCCCGCCGTGCCCCTGAGCCTTCCCAAAGCAACTACGCCGGCGGCCCTGTTTGTCGAGATACTCAAGAGTCGCTCGGTGCGTGAGATGGTCCTCCAACGCACCTTCGCCACCAAGAAGCGCCAGGCGCCTCTGCTGAAACTGCTACGCGCCAAATCACCAGAAGCCGGTCTGGCTCGCCTGCAACGGTGCACCACCGTGTACGCTTCCGAACAGGGAGTGATCACCATCAAGGTGGAGATGCCGGAGGCGCAGCTTGCTGCGGACGTGGCCAACGCCATGGTTGAGGCATTGGACCGCGTCAATCGCGAGAAGAGCGTCTCACGTGCAAAGAACTCGCGCGTGTACATCGAGCAGCAGCTTGCCTTGACGGAACAGAAGCTCCAGGAGGCCAGCCAGGCTCTGGCTGAGTTTCAACAGACCCACAAGGCCATCGCCTTGGAGGAGCAGACCAAGGCGGCCATCGAGAGTGCCGGCGACCTGAAGGGGCGTATCATCGCCAAGCAGGTGGAGCTGGGTACGCTCCGCCTAACCATGCGCCCGGATAACCCCCAGGTGGTCATGGCCCAGCGCGAGTTGGAGGAGATGCAGGCGCGCTACAATGCACTGCAATTTGGCGAAGACTCGGGAAGCGCCCGCAATGCCGAGGTCTACATCCCCATCGCGCAGCTTCCTGAGGTGGCGCGCCAGCTCGCGGCGCTCATCCGCGAGGTGAAGGTCCAGGAGACCGTCTGGGAGCTCCTGAACCAGCAGTACTATCAGGCCAAGATTCAGGAGGCACGGGACACGCCCACGGTCCAACAATTGGACCGGGCGGTGCCGCCTGAACGCCCCAGCAAACCAAGGCGCCTCCTGCTCATGGTTGTCGCCGGGGTAGTCACGGGCGTGTTGTCCATGCTGTGGGTCACGGTGGCCCCACTGA
>JACIZP010000065.1 GCA_014359355.1 Calditrichota bacterium
CTGGTGGCTATGAACGCCGTGGCGGCCCTGGCTTCCACTTTGCCGCATCGCAAGGAGTTTGTGCAAGAACTCTGGGACATGCCTGTGCCGCGCGGGCCAGGCAGGTACTATGACGGGGTTCTGTACCTGTTGGGCCTACTTCAAGTGAGCGGCAACTTTCGCATCTATGACCTGCGGGGAAAGCCAGTGCCACAGTGCCCGGGGAGGTAATTTGTCCTCGTAGCCCGCTCGGTGGTAAGGTGAATTCAGCAGGGAGATTTGGCCATGTTCACGATCAGACGACTAGGCGGATTGGGCGTTGCTGAGCGCAGCCGGAACGTACGAGGGTTCAGCTCGATGCTGGCTGGGTGCCTCGGCGTTGCGATGTTCCTCTTGTCCTCTTCGCAGGTGCTGGGTGGAGCGTGGAAGAGCGCTCCTTATGTGACCTGCGAGGATGGGAAGGGGAGGTTTCCGTTGGTCAAGGAAGGGAAGGCAGCGCCCCTCCTGGCGAGCACGCAGGACTTCCCAGGAGTCATCCGAGTGCTCAAGCACTTTCAGGCGGACATCGAACGTGTGAGCGGCTGCCAGGCAAGGATCGTCTTGGACACTATCCCGCGCACTTCCGCCGTCGTTGTGGTGGGAACGTTGGGCAAGTCGCCGCTTGTCGACAAGTTGGCTGCGGAAGGAAAAATAGAGGCCGCCATCAAGGGACGTTGGGAGACCTTTGTAATCCAGGTGGTCGACGAGCCGTTCCCCGGAGTGGCTCAGGCCCTGGTCATCGCCGGGAGCGACAAACGGGGAACCATCTTTGGCGTTTTCGATCTGTCCGCGCAGATGGGAGTTTCGCCATGGTACTGGTGGGCAGACGTTCCCCCAAAGAGGAAAGAGGCGGTTTTCGTCTCGCCCGGACCTTTTGTAGAAATGGGACCGAAGGTCAAGTATCGAGGGATCTTCATTAATGATGAAGCGCCTGCGCTCTCGGGTTGGGCGTACGAGAAGTTTGGAGGCTTTAACCATCGTTTCTACGAGAAGGTTTTCGAATTGATCCTGAGGCTGAAGGGAAATTTCCTTTGGCCGGCCATGTGGGGACGAGCATTCTACGACGACGACCCCAAGAATCCCGAGCTGGCGGACGAGTACGGGGTGGTGATCAGCACCTCGCATCACGAGCCGATGATGCGTGCTCATGACGAATGGCGCCGATATGGGTCGGGGCCCTGGAACTATGAGCTGAATGAGGCCAAGCTACAGGAGTTTTGGCGCGAGGGCATCCGCCGCATGGGCTCTTACGAAAGCATCGTGACCATCGGCATGCGCGGCGACGGCGATGAGCCTATGACGGAGGAGGCAAACATCGCCTTGCTGGAGCGCATCGTACGCGACCAGCGGCGCATTCTCGAAGAAGTCACGGGAAGGCCGGCTTCTACCATCCCGCAGGTCTGGGCGCTGTATAAGGAGGTCCAGGAGTACTACGACCGGGGGATGCGCGTGCCGGACGACGTGACGCTCCTGTTGTGCGATGACAACTGGGGAAACATCCGGCGGCTGCCGAAGCCGGACGCACCACCGCGAGCAGGGGGCTATGGCATTTACTATCACTACGACTACGTCGGCGGGCCGCGCAACTACAAGTGGCTCAATACGAATCAAATCGCCCGGGTGTGGGAACAGATGCATCTCGCCTACGAGCACGGTGCGCGACAAATCTGGATCGTGAACGTGGGCGACATCAAGCCGATGGAGTTCCCCATCAGCTTTTTCCTCGACTACGCATGGGATCCGGAACGCATTGCCGCCGAGGACTTACCTGAATACACCCGGCAGTGGGCAACAGAACAGTTTGGGCCGGAGCACGCGACGGAGATAGGCGAGCTCATCACCCGCTACACCACATACAACTCGCGTCGCAAGCCTGAACTGCTTTCACCTTCTACCTACAGCCTGGTCAATTTCCGCGAGGCCGAAGCAGTGGTTGCCGGCTATGCGGCGTTGGAACAGAGGGCGCGCAGACTGTATCAGACCCCTCCGCAGGAATACCGTGACGCGTTCTACCAGTTGGTCCTTCATCCAATTGAGGCGTGTGCCAATCTGAACGAGCTCTATGTGACCGTGGGGAAGAACCATCTCTACGCGCGTCAGGGACGGGCGGCGACAAATGCCCTGGCGCAGAGAGCTCGAAAGCTGTTCGAGAGGGATGCGGAGATCACTCATTACTACAACAAGGTCCTGGCCAATGGGAAATGGAATCACATGATGGACCAGACGCACATCGGCTACACCTCGTGGCAGCAACCAGAGACCAATATCATGCCCGAGGTCAAGGAGATCGGAGTACAAGACAAGGCTGAAATGGGGGTGGCAGTCGAAGGGTCAGAGAGCTGGTGGCCGGGGGACAAGGGTGTGGCAACGTTGCCTGAGTTCGATCCGTTCCACAAGCAGACATACTACATCGAGGTGTTCAATCGCGGAAAGGAACCATTCAAGTTCTCAGTTCGTGCTGGCGAGAAGTGGTTGCACGTCAAGCCGCACAAGGGAAAGGTTGACACCGAAGTGCGCGTGTGGGTCAGTGTCGATTGGGAAAAGGTACCCGTCGGCAGACACCGCGTCCCAATAACAGTGCTTGGTCCGCAGGGTAAGGTGGTGGTTTTCGCGCCGGTACACAATCCTGCCGAGCCGCGGCCGGAGACGGTGGAGGGCTTCGTTGAAAGCAACGGCTACGTCGCGATCGAAGCCGAACACTACACAAAGGCAGTAATCCGTGACGGAGTAAAGTGGCAGCGCATTCCAGACTTGGGAAGGACGCTCTCGGCGATGACGCCTTACCCGGTCACTGCGCCGCCGCAAGTCCCGGGAGGCGACAGTCCCAGGTTAGAGTACGCCGTGCACCTCTTCTCAAGCGGACAGGTGAAGGTAAAGACCTATCTATCGCCTACTCTGGATTTCTATGGGGACGGCGGTTTGCGCTACGGCGTTTCCTTCGACGACCAACCGGTGCAGGTCATCAACATGCATGAGGGCCGGACCTTCGAGGATTGGGAAGAGTCGGTGCGCAATAACCTGACGGTCTGCACGTCTTTGCATACCATTGACAAGCCAGGCCAGCATGTCCTAAAGCTGTGGATGGTCGATCCTGGCGTGGTGGTTCAGAGGCTTGTGGTGGAGACCGGTGACGTGAAAGCGAGTTACCTTGGGCCGCCGGAGAGCTACCATCGTCGGCACACTTCCCCGTGAGATGGCAGGGAGGGTGATCAACTCAAGAATCGGTCCCTGCAGGTGGAGGCTCGCGGCGTCGTTCAGATGAGTGCACCAGCTCCGAACCCCATGCGCAACGACGGAAGACGCTAGTGCCCTCTTGTTAAATGATGGAGAAACTGTGACAGAGCAACAATGGGAAAAGCTCAAGCAAGTGGTGGCGGGGCAAGTGTTCACTCCGCTGCCAGTAGGGTTCATTATCGACAGCCCTTGGCTGCCCAATTGGTACGGTGTCCGGATTCTTGACTACTTTTCCAACGACGAATTGTGGTTCGCCGCCAACCTCAAGGCGGTAAGCGATTTTCCGGAGGTGTTGTTCTTCCCTGGCTTTTGGTCCGAGTTCGGCATGTGTACCGAACCATCTGCCTTTGGGGCCAGGTGTTCTTTTCCAGAAAACGAGTTCCCTCATGCCCATAAGGTGCTCGCTTCCCTCGAGGACCTGGAGGCACTCCCTCAGCCAAACCCGAAGACCGACGGCCTGCTGCCCTTTGTGGTCAATCGCCTCAAGCTGGCAGAGCCGAGGTTGCATAGCGTCGGCCATCGCATCTACTTTGCTGTGGCGCGTGGCCCACTGAACATTGCCGCACATCTTCTGGGAACCACAGAGTTCCTCACGGTTATGATGCTCGAGCCGGAGAAAGCGGAGCGGCTCTTGGACAAAATCACTAGTTTCCTCAAGGACTGGTTGTACTTGCAGCGGGAGAGTTTCTCCACTATCGATGGCATCTTCCTTCTCGACGACATAGTAGGGCTCATTGGCGAGGAGGAGTTCCGTCGTTTCGCCTTGCCGCGCTTCAAAGAACTGTTCGCCGAGGATGTAGCCATCAGGTTCTTCCACAATGACGCGCCTTGCAGGGTTTCGGCCCCGTACCTGGCGGAAATCGGGGTCAACCTGTTCAACATGGGGTTCGACGTTTCCCTCCGCGAACTTCAGCGGCTCACTGGGGGCACGGTGACCTTGCTTGGCAACATCCCACCCAGGGACGTGCTGGCCAATGGCACGCCACAGCAGGTAATGCAGGCCACAGCCGAGCTTCTTGATGGCCTGGAGGACAAGAGCCGAGTGATCATCTCTTGTGGGGGGGGAATGCCGCCGGGAGTTAAGACTGAGAACATTCTTGCGCTTGTGCACACCATCGCGGCGCATTCGTGACCTCGTGCCCAGCCAGGTGTGCCGGGCCGGTGGGGCCCGGCTTCCTGCGTGGCCGCAAGGAAGGCTGGTTGCGGGCGGGGTCGTGGCGCATGGCGGGCTGATGCCGATTCGGCATTGCCGCCTGAAGCTGGAGAAAAAAAGACACACCGCGAATTTTTCTCTTGACTTTTTGAATCATTCTCCGTATGTTTTAATCGGTTCAAGGCTGGCCAAGAATGAGGGGTATTGCGAAGCCAGCGGCAGTGATCCGTGCACATCTCGTGAAACTGTGGTTGTCCATCCTAAAGGCGCAGACTACGGAAGCGAGAGATGGCAAAGGATAGCTCTTCTTCCCAAACCGCACCAATTTCCCGCAGCCGCTTCCCCTACCAGGACGCCACCTTGTCGGTGGACGAACGCGTCAGAGACCTTCTGGGACGGATGAGCCTCGAAGAGAAGGTAGCGCAGATGCTTTGCATCTGGAGTGCGAAGGCAAGTCATCTCTTCGACGAAAAGGGAAGCCTGAGCCTTGAACGGCTCCGGAAACACCTGAGGCATGGGATCGGACAGATCGCCAGGCTGAGCGATTCGCGCGGGGGGCTCACGCCCCAGGAGATGATGGAACTGTCCAATGCCATCCAGAAGTTCTTCGTGGAAGAGACCCGCCTGGGGATTCCCGTTGTGTTCCACGAAGAATGCCTGCATGGGCTGGCGGCCCGGCAAGCCACCAGCTACCCCCAGGCCATCGCCCTGGCCTCGACGTTCGATCCGGATTTGGTGCAAAAGGTCTTTGCGGCGGTGGCTGAGGACGTGCGGATGCGCGGAGCCCACCAGGTGTTGGCCCCCGTAGTGGACGTGGCGCGCGACCCCCGCTGGGGGCGGGTTGAAGAAACTTTTGGCGAGGACCCGTACTTGGTGGCCCAGATGGGGCTTGCGGTTGTGCGCGGCCTGCAAGGGGACGGTTCATTCGAGGACGGCCGGCACGTGATGGCCACGCTAAAACACTTTGCAGCGCACGGGCAGCCAGAGTCGGGTATCAACTGTGCGCCGGCGAACGTCTCCGAGAGACTTTTGCGGGATGTGTTCCTCTACCCATTCAGAGAGGTGGTACAAAAGGCCAAGGTGGCCAGCGTGATGGCCTCCTACAACGAGATTGACGGCGTTCCTTCCCATGCAAATAGATGGCTCTTGCGCGAGGTGCTGCGTGGCGAATGGGGATTCCAGGGATTTGTCGTCTCCGACTACTATGCCATCACTGAGTTGTACCGTCGCGATGAGGCCCTTAGCCATTTTGTGGCTGAGGACAAGAAAGAAGCAGCTTTGCTCGCAGCGCTGGCCGGCGTCAATATCGAACTGCCGGACATGGATTGCTATCCGTTTCTCGTGGACCTGGTGAAACAGGGACGCCTGAAGGAACAGGTGCTTGACGAGCTGGTCGCACAGATGTTGCGCTACAAGTTCATGATGGGTCTGTTCGATAAGCCCTTCGTGCCCGTCGAGCCAGGGCGGGTCGAACTCAAGTTGGAGGCCGACCGGGAGCTGGCGCTGCAGGCCGCGCATGAAGCGATCATTTTGCTCAAGAACGACGGAAACCTCCTCCCCCTCCAACCGAAACCAGGCAGCACCATAGCTGTCATCGGGCCAAACGCGGACCGGGTCCTTCTCGGAGGATACAGCGGCACGCCCAAGTACTGTTCCACCCTGCTCCAAGGGATACGTGAGAAGATGGAGAGCAGATGTAAGGTCGTCTACAGCGAAGGCTGCAAGATAACAGTGGGGGGCTCGTGGCAGGAAGACGTGGTGAGACTGCCGGACCCTGAGGAGGACCGTCGCTCTATCTGCGAGGCGGTACGAGTGGCAAGAGAAGCGAACGTGGTCGTTTTGGCGTTGGGCGGCAACGAGCAGACAGCCAGAGAGGCATGGAGCAAGAATCACTTAGGTGACAGGACCAGCTTAGACCTCGTGGGCAGGCAGAATGAACTGGCGGCGGCAC
>JACIZP010000066.1 GCA_014359355.1 Calditrichota bacterium
CTCACATCTCTGGCTATGAAGGTATTCGACACGGCGTCATACAGGTCGCATCGTGCCGGTCCCACGTCTACCGTTACGCTCCGCTCCGACTCGTAAGGGTTGAAATAGAGGTAGGTCGGGTAAGAGGGCCCGTGGAAAAAGTCTGTCTTCAACACATCGAGCTTCAGGATCATGGGGACATCGGTCGTATCGATGATGCCCCCGAAGATGCCGACGTGCGAAGAGCCGTAGAGCGCCAAATTGGTCGCAGCCCAGCCGCCGTCCAAGGCGTCGCCTGTGGCGTAGGGGCTGACCCCTGTGTAGCGGGCATATTCGCGCA
The DNA here is from genome assembly GCA_014359355.1 of Calditrichota bacterium. Lineage (NCBI taxonomy): Bacteria > Pseudomonadati > Calditrichota > Calditrichota bacterium. Next base: position 320 of record JACIZP010000066.1, read on the forward strand.
GCGCCTCGTGGGCGATGTACGAGCGCGGGTCGTACTGCTGGGCCCACTCCTCGCTGTCCTGCCGGTCGTCGGGGAGGTACTTCGGGTAGAAGAGGCGCGAGGCGTTGGCGCAATTGAGCATCCACTTGCCGATGGCGCGGGCGAAGCGGTCGTCGTAGCGGACCATGGGCACCAAGGCACATGCCATCTGAAACCCATTCATGACGAAGGCATAGCCCGTGTATTTTGCCTCGCCGATGAGCCCGGCGCAGTCATAGCCGCCCCAGTTGCCGAGGGTGGCACCCCACTCGCGCACGTTTTGGCTTGGGTCGAAACACCAGTTCAGCAGCTTTTGCACATTGTAGGTCGTGCCCAGCTCCGCGTTCATGCGCGCAGCAGTGTAGACACCGTAGGGCAACTGGAGCTCGTACGATGGGTTGGTGCTCCTTGACTCTAAGAACTCCATGCACCACTCAGCGCCGATGCGGTATTTTTCTTCCCTCGTTTCCACGTAGGCGTTGTACAGAAGCCAGGCAATGGCACCCGCTGCCTCTGGTTCTGCAACGCCACTGGCAAGTGGGGTCATGCTTGAGAGGTTGAAAGCACGGTAGCCCATGAATGGCCTTCGCCACGGGGTGGTGCTGCCGCCCATCGCCTTGACGGCCGCCAGCCAACGATCAGCCACCGTCGTGAATTGGTAGTCAAAGTCGCCCGTGTGGGGGTAAAGGGAGTAAAGCTGGTAGAAAAACACGTTGGGCATGGTATCGTACCACCAGTCCTGACCACTGCTGGCCACTGGGCTGTTGAGGTAGACATTCTCCTCGGGCCGGCGATTGAAGAACTCCTCGCACATGAGGACCCAGTTGTAACCCCACTGATTGCTCTTGTCCACACCCACCAGCGTGGCCCCACTCACCTCCGGGAGGACGTGAATGGCCTCCCCGGAGCGCGGGGAGCGCGTGCCTACGTAGCTGTGCAAGCCGAAACTGCCATGCTCTGGGTAGTTTACGGTGGACGAGTAGGTCCAGATGAGCGGCAGGTACTGGCCAGTGCGTCCAAGGTCGAAGACCAGCGAGTCGTATCCAAGGGCCACCTGCTTCCAGTTGCGCATCTGGTAGGGCGTGGGTCGGTTGGGCATGAGCTCAATACGCGGGATGTCGATCTGCTGGCTTGCCACGGGGGCAATGCCAACGAGCAGCCAGCCCGCAGCAATCCCGGCCAAGAGGCCACCCGCAGCCTTTCTCCTTGCGCGCCTGCCAGTCATGGCCGCCGGTCTCCTGTCTCTTCAATGGAAAATGCGAGTCGTCCACTATTTGCCAAGAAAAGCCCCGTGCGTGGCTGCGCCATCCTCCTACCACGACCCGCCGATGGAGACGCGATGCACGTTGTCCAGGCGGCCAAAATCGGCGTATGCATAGTCCACACGAATGGTGCGGTTGCCGATCATTCGCACGCTCAGGCCCGCGCCCATGGTGAGGCCTTCTTCGCCATCGCGGAGAAACAGATTGTTGTACCCGGCGCGCAGGAAGAACATCTCCCGGAAAGCATACTCACAGCCCAAATGGATGCTTTCGGTGTTGTCGGTGGGATGTACTGCGTCCGTGGCCAGGGTCACACGATGCATCGAGTTGTTCAGCGCCTCCATTGCCACCCCTACCTGGAAAGTGAGCGGCAGCGGCCAGGGGTCCGTCTTCAACTCGGCGAAGATGCGGTCGTTGTTGCCCAGCTTCTTGGGGTCGGGGTCGTGGAAGATGAGCAGGTCGTCTCCTTGCAGGCGCATGTCCGTGCCAAAGTTGCGCAGGGCTGCTCCTATGCGCATGCCGTGGAAACCGGTGGTGAACAGAGTGCCAATGTCCAAAGCCACGCCCCACGCACTTTCCTTCCAGATGTTCTGGTAGATGTACTTACCGGTGAAGCCAATGGAGAAGCGGTCGGTGAGCGAGATGCCGTAGCTAAGGGCAAGTGCCAAGTCCCCTGCGGAGAACTGTTCGCCGGTTCCCTGGGGCATCTCCACGGTGCGCACTGGCATGTCGCTCATGCTCAGCGCAGTGAGGCTGGCGCCGATGCTTCCATAGCGGCCCAAGGGGAGCACGGCACCGACAAAGTCAAAGTCCAGCCCGCAGAGCCAGTCGGTATGCACAAAGAGCAGTTCCACCTGCGACATACGGGCAATCCCAGCCGGGTTCCAGTGGAGGGCACTGGCATCGGAGGCGGTGCCCACAAAAGCTCCTCCCATGCCCACCGCGCGTGCCCCCACGCCGATCTCCAGGAACGGGGCAGCCGTCGTCCCTACATTGGACACGCTACGCCCTCCCTGGGCCCAGGTGAGCGCCACAGAGAGGCCCCACAGACAGATTATGCGCACTGTTTTCATCATGGCCAATCTCCCTCTGCAAAGCGAGCGCGCCTACTTGATAACCGCAAATCGGCCGGTTGTCGACCCGATGCCCGGGGCATCGATGTGGTAGAGGTAGACGCCGTAGGCGATGTCCTGACCATCTTTGGAGACCAGATCCCAGGTCTCTGCGCCGTAGCTGACTGGCACATCGTGGTAGATGGTGTCGACCAGTTGGCCGCGCACCGTGTAGATG
>JACIZP010000067.1 GCA_014359355.1 Calditrichota bacterium
CGCCGCCCCCGGGCGGGATGCGGTAAAAGCTGGTCGACCTCCTGCCCACGTACAGGTAGCCCCCCGGCCCAAACTTTATGCCGCTGGGGAGCGAGAACGGTACGGTGCCGTACACCTGCTTTTCGCCTGAGGGGGAGATCTTCTCCACATTCCTGCTACCCAGGGTGACGTAGACGTTCTCATCCCGGTCGCACTCCAGGACGTATGGCTCATCGAACTCGCCATAACCACCCCAATTGAACACTCCCCGCACCAGCTTGTAGTTGACCACGTTGCTGAAGGACAACGCCCCTATCACGGCCACCTTGACCGGAATTGCATCGGCCACTATGTTGGGGCTCTTGACGAGCAGCCGCTCCGCAGAGGCCTCCAGCACCGGCACGCGCGTCTGCCCGAAGTAGACCAAGTCGTACTGCGTGGTCGGCGAAAAGTTCTGGCCGTTGATGGTTATCGTCACCAGTCCGGCCAGGGCGCTGTCCGCAGGCTCAATGGAGGTGATGACCGGGTCCGGGTTGTAGGAAGCCGAAGGATCGTACAGGCCGATGGGCTTCTCTTTCTCGCAATTGAGCCCCACGGCAACAAGGACTGCAAACACCACCAGGGTGTAGGCTAGTCGCCTCATTTCCACTCTCCTTAGCGAATGATTACGAACTTACGGAATGCCCTCTTGCCGTCCGGCGTCTCGAACAGGGCAATGTACACGCCGCTCACCACCACCTGCCGCGACGAGGTCACCGAGCTCCACTCTTCGTCGCCGCTGCCGTCGGTGTGCTCGATGGTCTCGATGAGGTCCCCCCGCTCCGTGAAAATCTTGATGGTGCACTGCGGGGGAATATCCAAGAACATCAGCTTATCCGGCTCGCCGGTGTACTGCAGGTCGCGCGCAGCGATGTTGTACGGGTTCGGCACAACGCGGATCTGGTCCAGAGAAGTGCCTGCGGCCCTGCGCAGATAAGCCGGCTCGGTGGTCTTTGTGTAGAAGCGGCTGCTGTACAGAGGCCCGGGGGGATTAGCCTCGCCGGTGGTGTTGTTGCTGCCATCGTTGTAGGCGACCAGGTAGTAGTAGTACGAGAAGCCGCGCGCCGCGGTCATGTCGTCGAAGCTGGTCTTTCCCTTGGGCACTGAGGCAATCTCTTGATACACCGTGTCCGGCTTGCCCACTGCGCGGAAAATCTTGTAACCGACGAAACCCGGCTCATCCTCCGAAGGGCTCGGCGCCCAGGAGAGCATGATGCGGTCGCCTCCTGAGCGCACCTCAAACACCGGTGGCGGCAACGGAGGCTGCGGGATCTGGTAGCCCAAGTCATAGTTGCGCTTGGCCCGACCGAAGGTCAACAGGATCGAATCCTTGCCGGTATAGACCCACGCATTCTTGTAGACGTCCTTGTTGTCCGTGGTGGAACCATCTGGCAAGGTGAAAGGCCCTTTGTCGCTGGGATTGTCGTAAGCCTGCTTCCACCGCTTGCCAATCAGCTCGCACATCTGCCTGTTCAGGCCGCTCACCCCTTCTGCCTCGACAATAGTGACGCTCTCGCCAGGCTCCAAGTCGAACGGGCCGTAGCAGATCCAGATGTTGGTACCGCCGCCGTCGTTATGCACGGTGACTGGGTCGGGGTTGGTAGCCATGTACTTTTCGTCAAAGCGCTCGTTGCCGCCCAGCCCGGTGTAGGGTTTGCCGCTCAACATGTCGTAGAGCAGGATCATGTTCCCTTCGTCGGTGGGCTGGAGATTGCCGACGCTCGGATATGTGTCGCCGGCATGCCAACCCAGCACTGTTGGCTGGTAGGGGTCGTCGCTCTTGTCCTTCGCGCTCTTGTCGACGTGCAGCACGGCGATGCCTGCATGCTGCGGTGCGCACAGGCGGCCGTTAGTGCGAATGTCGGGCCCACCGATGTTGTCGAACGCATTCTTGGTCGTTTGTCCGGCCCAGGCAAAGCCACAGCGAATCCACTGCACAATCGGATTCTGCTCGGTGATGCGCTCTTGAAAGTGCGCCGGATAGTCCTCACCTCGCTTGGTGACCCAGGTGTGCTTGCCCCAGCTCTGCCCGTCACCGATCTTGTCTGCCCCTTCCCGGCAGACGCTGTAGCGCACTCCCCAGCTGACGCGTACCCCTTTCAGCGGCGCATGCAGCTCTATCTCATCGTCATAGTCCACGTTGCCAGTGTTGGTGAACGTGTACTCCCGGATGAAGTAGTTGTCGTGGTACTGCTGGCTGAAAGCGAAGATACGTCGGGTCATGGTAAGACCCATGCTGGTGTTCACCACATTGGTGACGATGCGGTCCGGGATCTGATTAGGGTCGATCTCATCTACGTCGCCCATGTACGGAGCGGTGATGTTGATGCCGTCCACGTACACGGTCGGTTGTTCGAACTTGGCCGTCTGCTTGAGCACCATGGGGAAGAGAGAAATATCCACATAACTGGCGGCGAAGTAGATGCCGTATTTGCTCCAATGGTACCCTTTTGCGTCGGTGAAATCTTCGCAGGCGATCCACTGCCGCTGGATCACGGCATTGTCCTGCCGCGGGTAGTCGGCGGGCCAGATCATGCCCTCGTAGTAAGAGTTGTTCCAGGCGCGCTCTGAGCCGTAGGCAGAAAAGAGGCTCTGCAGCGAACCGA
>JACIZP010000068.1 GCA_014359355.1 Calditrichota bacterium
AGCAGAGCACCACTCCCCCAAGCAGATACCAGAGGAACAATAAGAAGCCGCCGAGCACAATCCACAGGATGTTGCCGAGCACGCTCATGAGCACCTCCGTCGGCCGGTTACCAATGCAGCAGCTTCCTCAGCAAAGCACAGAGACGCAACTTGTCTCGAGCAATATACGCACTTCCCGGACGAATGTCCAGCAGATTTTGCTACCTACTGCCCAGGTCTAACCCGACTGCAGAACAGGAACCCATCTGCGCCTGGCGATGCACATGGGCGCTCACGTCTGCTCACCACTGGTCGGAGGCCCTACGGCCCTCAGGCGGAACCGCGTGCCGAGCAACGGCTAATCTCCTCTTCGGCGACTGCGTGGCGCTCGCGCACCCCATTGACGGGGAAGGGTGCTCCGCGTCGTTGCTCAGAACTCGCCGCATCGCAACAACACCAGGGTGCACGCGCGCACACACGAAATGCCGTGCTCGGCCAGCTCCTGCTCGAGCTCCGGGCATTCGGCGCCAGGGTTGAAGATGACCCGCGCCGGCCGCAGGGCAATGATGGCTGGCCCCAACTGGCGGCTCCTCTCACAGGCCACGTACATGGTCACCGTGTGCACTGGCGGCTCCACATACGCAAGGTCGGCCACCGCCTGCAGCCCTTCGATCTCGCGATGCGCCGGATGAACCGGAATGACTCGATAGCCTTGTTCAAGGAGCAAACGTATCGCACGATTCGAGTAGCGCTCGCGCTTTGGGCTTGCGCCCACGACAACCACAGTCTTCACTGCGTCATTCATCTGCCTGGTCCCGCTCGCAAGGACTGATACTCAGGGTCGTGAGCGCTCCAAGCCTGCTCCCTCGCGGGCGTCCGCCTTCTTGAGGAGGATGGCGAAGAGCAAGCCGACCCCTCCTAAGCTCGCGAACATGAGAAGGCTGGCGGTGTACGTCTTGGTCAGATCGCGCAGCAAGCCGTTGAGCAGCGGAAAGAGCGCCAGGCCAATATTCTGAATAGCCGTCATCAGGCCAAATGCCGTGCCCACGCGCTCCTTGCGCACAATGAGCGGCACCGAGGGCCACATTGCCGCGGGCACAAGGACAAACGCCGCACCCAGGGCGACCATAGGATAGGCGGGATAGATGTGCGTCAGCCCCATCAGGAGATGAGCAGGAATCATGAGGAGCGAGCCGATGATCATCAGGGTGGCACGCCTACCCACCTTGTCCACCAACTGCCCGGCAAAGGGCGCAAGGACCATGGAGGCGAAGATGATGATAGAGGAAATCCCGCCGGCGGTGCTGAACATGTGCAGAAAGTTGTTGAACACCTGGTAAAGAAAACCACCACCGGCTTCGGCATAGCGCGCAATCCCCCATTTGTCCACGAAAAAGTCCGTGGAGAGCGCCGTGAACGGGAAGATGGCCGAGTAGAAGGTGACGCAGAGAAGCGTCACGTACCAGAAAGAGGGGCCAAACTCCTTGATGTCGCTGAGCACGATGCGCTCGCCCGCTCCTTCATCCTTCAGCCCAAGGATGCGTTCGCCCCGCCTGTCCATGAGTACGTAGAAAACGTTGCCCACCAGCGACACGCCACAGGCGATCACCGCCACCAACAAGGCGTACCGGTAGCTACCAAAGTAGCCGGTGATCAGCTCGCCGGTGTTAAAGGCAAAAAGGGTTCCCAACCGGCTCACGGTGAGGGTGATGCCGAAGGAGAGGGCGAGCTCCTTGTTCTTGAACCAGCGTGCCAGGATGGCGCTCTGGGCCACGATGAGCGGCTCGGAGCCGGCGCCGAACACAAACCGCCCCAGAAAGAAAAGAGGCAGACTGCGCGCTTGCCACACGATAGCCGCGCCAACAAAGACTAACGTGGAGAACATGATGCTCGCCCTGCGCGTGCCTAACCGGTCGACCAGCATGCCGCCGACAAGCACGGCCAACACGGCGGCAATGCTGTACATCGTGTACATGGTGCCGACCGTGCCCCGCGCTGCACCCAGGTCTTCCACAAGCGAAGGGGCAATAGCCCCGACAATATCGTAGGCGAAGTAGCTGCCAAACGAGAGCGAGGCCACAAACCCAAGAATGGTGAAGCGATAGAGTGCCCGCGAAGGGTGAAAGATGCCTACCGTCTTTGCCTCATTCGTCATTGCACGTTACCCTCGTCCTTTTCCACAGCTGCCAGCTCCCTCAAGGTGGACTGCTATTCTGCCTCCGACTCTGCCCGAACAAGCCGAATAGTGTCAACTACCTACCAGGTAAGCACGCCCACTTTACCGTCTGCATCGGTGACTACCACGCGGCGTCCGCCGGCCGGCGCGACGGTGTTGACCAACGCCACGCCGAACCGATACCTCCAGCGTACCTGTCCAGAAGCCTCCACCGCGTACACATACCCGTTCTTGGTGCCGAAGAAGACCAATCCTTCCTTCTCCACCGGCATGGAGGGGTCGATATCGTAACCATAGCCGCAGGCGCAGCTCCAGACCGCCTGGGGGAACTGCGAGGCGCTGGCCATGGCCACCAGCGTGTCGTTCATGCAGCGCACGTACACCCGGGAACTGTCTTCCGAGAGACCAATTGCCTCGCGCACCTGGTACCTTCCCGTGCGCCAAAGCACGCGTCCTGTGGAGGCCTCCAGGGCGGTCATGTGGCGATCTGGAGCAACGATGAACACCTTCCCGTTGGCAGCTACCGGCCAACACGCGGCTGGGGAGTAGAGGAGGCCCTCGCGGCCACCGCGCCATCGCCAGACCTCGGCGCCGTCTTCGCTGCGCACGGCAAACAGGTGGCCGTCCCACGCCCCGAAGATAACCATGCCGCGATAGAGCAAGGGGAGCGCCTCAACAAAGCCCTGCGCGCCACGGTGCTGCCAGCGCAGGGCACCGGAGTGCAGGTCTATGGCGTGCATCACCCCGTGCCCGTCACCCAGATAAGCAGTGCCGCCTGCGACGCGAACCGCTGCTACCACTGGTGCCCCCACGCGCAGCTTCCAGCGCAAATGGCCGTCCTGCGTGCCAAGGCAATATACACTGCTGTCCGCCGAGCCACAGACCACCACCCCCTCGGCGACGTCCGCCCGGCCGTACACAGGCCCTCCGGTTTGGTACTGCCAGCGCAACCGGCCGTTTTCCAGTTCCAGGCAGTGAATGCGTCCGCTGCCGTCACCGACCACCACGACCCCATCACCCACTGCCGGAGGCGCAGCGATGGTCCACCCTGCTTCCCAGTTCCAGCAGATCCGCACCTGGGAGGCGGCGTTGTCACTGAAGTCCGGACGCGCAGAGCGGCCCTGCTCGTACCGACGCACCCTGCGCCTGACTGGGACTGCATGCCACTGCGGCAGCTCGTCTTTGCCCACTGCTGCCGCAGCGAAGCGCAGGCTATCCGGCCCCACGGTGACGATGGTGTAGCCCACCCCGTCTTTGCCGCGCAGCGTCGCGCGCCCCATGACCCCAGGAATACCCTCAAAGTCCAGAGCCTGGTTGCGATGGCCGTGGCCACACAGGACCACCTGAGTGTTACGCCTCTTGAGCCGGTCGAGGAGCTCAAACCAGTTGTCGACCGACTCATCCACCGGATAGTGGGTGACCACAATGAGAGGTCGGCGCGCTGGCACGGACACCAGCACAGAATCCAGCCAGCGACGCGTCTCCGGGCTCAAGTGGCCATCGCCCATGCGCATGATCGGCCCCTGGTGCAAGCCGACAAACTGATAGCCGCCGTAGGCAAAGCAGAAATTCTCCTTCCCCCAAAGCAGGGCGAAAGCGGTGCACGCCGACTCCGACCACTTGGTGTCGTGGTTACCAGGGATGATGTAGTACGGGGCTTGCAAGCTGTCCAAGATCTCCTTCGCCTGCATGAGCTCTGCGGTGGCGCCCATTTCGGTGATATCGCCGGAGATGACCACAAAGCGGCAATTGCCGCGGCGGTTCACGTCGCGCACGACAGCCCGCAGGTCCTCGGTGCCGGTGCCCCCGCCCACGTGCAGGTCGCTCAACCAGGCGAACTGAAAAGAATCCTGATGAGCGACCCATTGGCAGGAGACCAGGAGTAAGGCTGCCATCACCACTTTGCGCCAGCTCATCTGCACACCACCTCCTTGAAGCGGTCGATGGCAATGTTGCCGCCGCAAAGGATGATCGCGGCATTGGCGTGTCTGTCCGGCAGCGTCTGTCGCAGGAAGTTGAGCGCCCCTGCAACCGCAACACCTGCAGCGCCTTCGATGACCAGCCTGTGCTCCTCGAAGACCTGCCGCAAGGCGGCCCGGATCTCCTCCTCGCTCACCAGGACCCAGTCGTCCACCAGCCTTTGGCACAGCGGGAAGGTGATGGCACCGGGTTCGATCCCCCCGGCAGTGCCGTCCGACAAAGTGGGCCGCACCGCAACCTCGACGATCCGCCCGGCCTTGATGGATTCGTACATGGTGGGAGAATTGGCGGGCAAGCACCCCACCACCTGCGTCTTCTGCCCGCCCCCTTTCAAGTAGCCTGCGCAGCCAGCAATGAGGCCTCCGCCCCCCACTGCCGCGAACAGATAGTCGACCCGCCCAAGCTCGGCTTCGAGCTCCACGGCAACAGTCCCCTGTCCGGCCACCACGTCCAGGTCGTTGTAGGGCGAGATGTAGACCGCACCCGTGCGACTTGCCTCGCGCCGCGCCTCTTGCTCGGTGACCGCGCAATCATGGCCAAAGAAACGCAAGCTCAGGCTTGAGCGGCGCAGTGCTGCCACTTTTTGCGGGGAGGCATTTTCTGTCAGAAAAAGCGTCCCCTGCAGCCCGAGCTTCTCGGCGGCATAGGCAACCGCCAGCGCATGGTTGCCCGTGGAGGCGGTCACTATCCCGGCTTGTCTCTCCTCCTGCCTCAGGCAAAGAAGCTTGTTCACCGCCCCGCGCGGCTTGAATGAGCCGGTCACCTGCACGTTTTCCATCTTGAGGAAGACGTGACAGCCCACCAGTTCGCTCAGGGGCGCCGAGTACTCCAAAGGGGTCGCCCGCACCAACGGGCGGATCCGCTCGCTTGCTTCGGCAACGGCGGCCCGCAGAGAAGGGCCTTCATCGTGATAGTCACTTTTGGCCATAGATAACCACTCGCGGCCTGGGGCGTAGACCGCTCACCTGCACGCGCCCCTGGCTGAACCGTATTGTTGCCTGCTTCTCGCCGTCGTCATAGTCCAGGCGGCCGTCTGCGCCACCGTAGACCTCCACCTCCACCACCGGTCCCACCCTGTTGTCCGTGCACTCGCGCTCTTCGCCATAAGGGATGATGCTCCCGCCTTTGACGTACATCGGCATCGTGCGCAGGTCCACCGGTCGTGTGATCCATTCGCCCCGAGAGCGTACCCGCTTCTTGGTCCAGTAGTCCCACCACACGCCCGCGGGCAAGTAGAGCGTGCGCGTATTGCTCTCGGCAAGCGGCTGCAGGACGGGTGCGATGAGGAACGCATCGCCGAACAGGTACTGGTCCTCGATGTGCCAGACGTTGCGATCCTCGGGGTAGTCAATGCACAGTGCCCGCACCATGGGCTTGCCGGTGGCAGAGCACTTGCGCGCCTGGTCGTAGATGTACGGCAGTAGACGGTAACGGAGCTGCGCGTACTGGCGGAATATCTCCTCCGCTTCCTGGCCGAAGGTCCACGGTTCGCGCGGGTTGTCGTTGCCTGCACCATGGCACCGCGCGTGGCTGGAGAACAGCCCGAACTGCGCCCAGCGCACGTAAAGCTCCGCGCTTGGCCGCCCGATGAAGCCGCCGATGTCGTGCGAGAAAAACGGAAAGCCCGACAACCCCATGCTCAGCGCCGCCCGCACTGTGCCAGCGAGCCCGAAGAAACTGCATTGGCTGTCGCCACCCCAGTGGACCGGATAGCGTTGGCTGCCGGCTGTGCCGCTCCGCGCCCAAATGATCCATTCGCCGGTCACCTCGTGCACAGCGTTGGCGATGGCAGCCGCATATACCAGGGAATAGAGGTTGTGAAAGCGATGACCGGCAATCCGCGCATACACGGCCTCCTCAGGAATTCCTTCGCCAAAGTCGACCTTGATGGTGGCCGCCCCCATGCGCAATAGGCCCTTAATCTGCTCGGTGTACCAGGCCATCGCCTTCGGATTGGAAAAATCGATGATCGCGTCGTCAAGCCACATCCCCTCCAATCGTGCAGGGTGGCGGAACACATCCCCCTTGCGGTCCTTGGCAAAGTAGCCGCGTTTCACTCCCTCAAGGTAGTTCGGGTTATTGGCGCGGGGGGGAACAAAATTGTACTGCCAAAGGCTGACGCGATAGCCTTGCTTGCGGAGCTCCGCCATGTGCTTAGCCGGCTCGGGAAACCGTGTGGCAGAAAAGCGCAGGTCGCAGTTGAAATCCTCCTCGAACCAGTATGAATCCAGATGCAGTACATCGGCCGGAATATGCCGCTGGCGCAGGCCCTGGGCCACCTCGTGCACCACATCCCAGGAAATGTAGCTATTGCGGCTCATCCACAGGCCAAAGCTCCACACCGGCGGGGTAGGCGCAAAGCCGGTCAGCTCGCAATAGCGGCGCAAAATCTCCGCCGGCGTTGGGCCATGAATCACAAAATAGTCCAGCCATTCCTCTTCGACGCCAAAGCCCAAGGTAAAAGCCTCCATCGTGCCGATTTCCCACTCGGTGCGGGCCGAGCAGTTGACAAACAGCCCATACCCCTGCGTGCAGAGGAGGAAAGGCACGTTGATGTAGCTGCGGGGTGTGCTGGTACCAATGGCATCCTTGTTCCAGAAATCGACCTGCCTGCCCTTGCGTGCCACATGGTCGAAGCGCTCTCCCAGCCCGAAGACCTCATCCTGGCCGTCGAGCACAAAGGCCTCGAAACAGGCATGCCTCCCCGGCAGGGCGGCCAACGAAGTGTCGAAAATGTCTGAGGTAAAAAGTTCCGATTTGCGTTGCTGCCAAAAGAGCCGGCCATTGGCCTCGGTGGCCCAGAGGCGAAACGGTGCTCTGTCGATGTGCAAGGTTATCGCCCCGCTCTCAACATCCCAGCCGGTTTCGTGCTCCCGGACTCGAAGCCGAAAGTCGCTGCGGGGCGCCCCGACCAGCATGCGTGCCTCTGGTGGCGGAAAGTCCTGCTCCTGCTCGGGCAGAGTCCCCCAGCCGAATCTGACGCGGAACACATCGGGCGACCAGAAGGTGATTTCCACGCCCACAGGCGGTGAGTCGGCCCCCGGTTGCTCAGCCATCTGGTGCATGTGCGTCTCGTGCGTCCACACGGTGCGATTGAGGAAGGTACGCGTGGCGCATTGGACTTCGAGGACGTTGCCGCGCTGGGCAAGCCCGAGCACCTCAGTCAAACGATGAAAAAGAACCTTCTCCCCTCGCTTGAAGGCCATGGGCCCTTTGAGTTCGCTCGCCCCCTTGCCTGAACGTGGGTTATCCGACCGTGTCGTCATCCACTCTCCTCCAATGACCCGTCCATGCTAAAGGATCTACAGCACCCGGCCTAATGGTGATTAGCCCTCCTCGAAAATGCCCGACGCTGAGGAAACTAAGCTTCTCCGTTCGCTTCCGCAACGAGCCAGCTCGGGGCCTGACCTTGCCCGGTGCCCTCATTCTCTTGCGCTCCTGAGCGTTTCTCAGCCCTTGCTTCGCAGTCGCAGCCACCTACCAAAGGTCCTTGGTCGGGAAGCGAACAGCTTGGGCTCGGGGTCGCTGTACCCTACGGGCGAGAACTCTCCAGTGCCGGGATTAAGCTCATAGCGGGCGAAATCCCTGCGCGCGATGCGTTCGAGCATCTCCACCCAGCGGTCGATGTCCTCCTCCTGGGTGTAGCAGCCGAAGCTGGCGCGCACCATCCCTGGCAGGCGACTGCGGTCGCCAGCCAGGACCTTCGTCCGCCACCCCTCGGCCTGAGCGCGCGTCAAGCCGAGCAGGTGCACCACGTACGGGTGGGCACAAAAGCAGCCGTTCCGCACCCCAATGCCGCCTTCGTAGCCGAGGACCGCCGCCACCAAGGCATGATGAACCCCCTCAACGTTGAAGGGGATCACACCCACCCGTTCGTGCGCCTTGGCAGGATCGGTCTCTCCGTAGAGGACGATGCCTTTGACTTTGCGCAGCTTGGTGAGGGCATAGCGGACCAGCTTCTCCTCTCTGGCTGCGATCTTCTCCATGCCGATTTCCATGAGTGCTTTGGCGGCAGCAGCCATTGCCACCGCCCCCACCACGTTGGGAGTCCCGGCCTCTTCCCGGTCAGGGGGATCGGCCCAGTCGACATGCTCGGTGGTGACCGCCTGCACGGTACCGCCGCCACAGTACTCTGGGTCGCCACGGAGAAAGGCCGCCTTGGGTCCAATGAGCGCGCCGCTGCCAAACGGAGCGTACATCTTGTGCGCCGAGATCACCACATAGTCAAGGTGCTCAGGGTCGTGGGGGGGCTTCATGTCGATGGGGCGATGGGGGCCAAGCTGGGCGGCATCCACCAGAATCTCGGCTCCTGCCTCATGCGCCTTGCGGGCCAGGCGATGAATGGGCGGCAGGTAGCCGGTCACGTTGGAGGCGCCAGTGACCGCCACCAATCCAATGCGACCAGCGTACTTCTGCAGTTGCCGGTCAAAGTCTTCTTCGTCCAGGCGTCCGTCCGCGGTTGCCCGCACCCGCACCACCTGTGCGCGCCGCCGCCAGGGCAGGTCGTTGGAATGGTGTTCCAGCAGCGTGCTAATCACCACAAAGTCGCGGGGCAGGCAGAGGCGATACGAGAGCTTGTTGATGGCCCCCGTTGCGTTCAGGCCAAAGATGACCGTGTCGTGCCGCAGGTTGGCTCCTACAAATTTCGCTACAACCTCCCGCGCCTCTTCAAAGGCCATCGTGCTCCAGCGTGACTTGAAGCCGGCGCCTCGGTGCACGCTGGCGTAGTAGGGGAGAAACTCCTTGAGGCTTTCCACCACGTCCACCAACGGCGGGGTGGTGGCCGCATTGTCGAGGTTCACGTAGCGCACCTTCCGCCCGTCGAGCAACGGCACGCTGCGCCCCCAACCCACGATTCTCTTACGCAAGTCCAATGTCTGACCTTCGCCTCCCATGCCGTCCTCTTAGCTCGTCTTCATCCCTTGCAGCAGTGCTCCTTGGGCCGCGGCGAGACCAGCACCTGGCGTGACTCCATAGCCGCAGGCCTGCAAGCCCTGTTCTAGCGCCGCAATCGTGGCCAGCAGGTCGCCATACGTGGTGGCGCCCATGTGGCCAATGCGGAAGTAGCTATTCTTGATCTCCGGGTGCAAGCCGCCAGCCAAAATCGCTCCGGCGGCCTTCACACGCGCCAGGAGTTCCGGGCCAGTGACCCCTTCGGGTAGGTAAGGGGCAGTGAGAGTTGCTGCCGCATGTTCTTCTGCCGTGGGGACTTGCCGCAGTCCCAGAGCGGCGATCGCCGCCCGACAGGCCTTGCCAAGCTGCTGGTGGCGAGCCACGCGCGCCTCCATCCCTTCGGCCAGAATGTGTCCCAGGCTCACGTCCAGCGCGGCAACCAGGTTCACGGCCGGTGTGGCAAAGTAGCTCGCCTTGCGCGCCTCGTACGCCTGCATGATCGGCAGCCAGTTCCCCCAATCAACGTAATAGTTGCCCACTGGACTCTTACGACTCCGCCAGGCCTGGAGCGCCCGCTCGCTGGCCACAAGCAAGGCCAGGCCCGGCGGCACACCCACGGCCTTCTGCGAAGCGGTCAACGCCACGTCGATGCCCCACTCCTCCTGGCGCAATTCCTCGGCTGCCAGCGAGCAGACGCCATCCACCACGCTGAGTACCCCGTGCTCGAGCGCCAAGGCGGCAAACGGCTGTGGGTCCACGCGCACGCCCGTCGAGGTATCTACGTGCGTGATGGTCATCAGCTTGAAACGGCCTCCGCCAAGCGCGCTTTCCACCTCGGCCGGGTCAATGGTCTCCCCCAAGCGGGCCGACACCACCGTCACCTCCGCTCCATACCTGCGGAGAATGTCGGCAAACCGTGCGCTGAAATAGCCGGTCGAAAGCACCAATGCGCGGTCACCCGGCTCGATCAGGTTAGCTGCCGCCATGTCCATGGCCAGCGTGCCCGACCCCGCGACGACGAAGGGCTGCCCAGAGGGGCAGCGCCACACTTCGCGCATTTTGCTCAGGGCGCGCGCAAAGACCTCGATGAACTCCTGCGCCACGTGGCTGGTGGTCGGTGCCCCCATTGCAGCCAGAACCTCTGGTTCAAACTCCACGGGACCAGGAATCATCAGCAGGGTGCGTCCTTTCATGAGTTCCTCCGCTATTTACAGTGGGGCTCCCGCCTCTGCGTCTGCCACGCTGCAGAGACGCCGCTTTCTTCCAACAGGGTGTTCAGCATGGTGGCCTGGTCCTCGTTCAACGGAAGAAGCGGCGCCCGCACCGGCCCACCGTACAAGCCGAGTATATCCATGGCGCGCTTCAACGCTGCCACACCCCAGAGGCGCGTGACGGCGGTGTTCAGGCGCACGAGCCGCAATTGCAACGCCTGGGCTGCGGCTATCTCCCCGTGCCGAAACTTCTGCCACAGGGCGCAGCACTCCGCCGGGGCGATGTTGGCCAATGCCATGATCCCGCCTGCCGCACCCACGCTCAATGCGGCAAGAAAGAACCCGGCCGAGCCAGCCAAGACGTGAAAGCCAGGGGGCGCCGCCCGGCACATTTCGGCCATGGCCACCACGTTGCCGCCCGAGTCCTTGATGCCTACGACGTTCGGGTGCCCGGCGACCGCCATCACTACCTCCGGCCCGAGGTCAACGCCCGTGTTAGCAGGCATGTTGTAAAGAACGATGGGAATCGGTGCTGCCTCGGCCACAGCCAAGAAGTGGCGCGTCAGTGCTTCGGCAGTCATCCGACCGCGATAGTAGCTGGGCGTGATCACCAAGGCGGCGTCTGCGCCCAATCGCGCCACCTCCCTGGTGAGAGCAATCGTGGCCCTGGTACTCTCGCAACCAGTGCCAGCCAGCAGAAGCCGCTCTGGCGGCACACAGACCCGGGCATGTTCCACAACCTGCAGTTTCTCCTTCTCGGAGAGGAGTACGAACTCGCCGTTTGAACCCAAGACAACGTAGCCACGAAGGGGGAATGGGGCCAGCGAAGCAAGGTTGGCGCGGAGGGCACTGGGGAGGAACCTCTCGTCGGTGTCGAAGGGGGTCGGCACAGGAGCCAGAACCCCCTCAATACAGATGCATTTCTGCTCCATAAGCTGTCCTTCGGCTGTGCGCAGCGCTCCTCTAAGGGACTCCCTACAGCGCAAGTTCGATGCCCACAGGGCAGTGGTCGGAGCCCATTACTTCCGGCAAAATGAACGCCGACCTAACCTGAGCAACGAGATTGCGGCTCACAAAGAAATAGTCGATGCGCCAGCCCACGTTCCGCTCCCTGGCCCGGCTCTTGTAGTCCCACCAGCTGTAGTGGCCGCCCTCGGAGGTAAACAGGCGGAACGTATCGACAAAGCCGGCGGCCAAAAAGCGATCGATCCAGGCGCGCTCCTCGGGAAGAAAACCGGAGACCTTCTCGTTCTCCTTGGGCCGCGCCAAGTCTATCTCCTTGTGCGCCGTGTTCACGTCCCCGCAGACCACAACCTTCCTCCCCGCAGCCAACAGCTCCTGCACATGGGCAAGAAAAGCCTCGTAGAACTCCATTTTGTAGCGCAGTCTCTCAGCAGAAGCTTTGCCGTTGGGGAAGTACACGTTGTAGAGGACAAACTCGCCATAATCGGCGACCTGCGTGCGGCCCTCCTTGTCGAAGCGCTCCACCCCGAACCCCGAACAGACACTCAGCGGTGCTGCCGTGCTCAGGAGCGCCACCCCACTGTACCCCGGCTTCTCCCCGGCGACCCAAAAGGCATGGTAGCCCTGCAGGTTCTTCAGCGCCTCTGGCAGCTGGTGCAAGCCGACCTTGGTCTCCTGTAGGCAAAGCACGTCTGGCTGCTCCTTTGCCAGCCAGTCCAAGAAACCTTTACCTATGATTGCGCGCAAACCATTCACATTCCACGAGAGCATGCGCAGCACAGCCACAGATCCTCCTTACGCGGTCAGCAGTTCCTATTGCCGCCGGCCTGGGGCAAAGAAGGCCAGGAAGAAGTGAGCCTCAGCGGTGCCGTCCAGGGTCGGCTCGTTGGTGGCATAGTCCCAGGTATCGTCGTGATAGACGACGAGCTCCGACTGGAACTCTTTGTACGGGTCTTCGCGTGACAGACGAATCCCCTTGAGGCTGTTGAATATGGAGGCATACACGGGGCCGTCGTTGAGCGCGCCGACAATCTCCCGTCCCAAATGCAGAGCGATGGCGCTGTGCGGGTACTGCGGGGTGCGCCCGCCCTCCTGCGGGATGCCCACAAACTGGCTCACGCCCCACGGATTGCGGCCCAACAGCCAGTCACGGGTCTCCGTCATGAGAAGATGGTAGGTCGTATCGCCTGTCATTTGTTCGTACAACAGGCACTGCATCACGAAGGCAGCAGCCAGGTTGTTGGAGCACCAGATGAACGGAATGCCGATGTGGTAGGGGTTCCCTTGCGCCCGTCGCCACACGGCCTCAATGCCCTCCCGGTAGTAGTTCGCCAACGTGTCGCGCAGGGCGCCGTCAGCACATTGCCACAGGGCAAAGTGGCCAAGGTTCATGAACGGATAGAACTCGTAGTGGTGGGCGGTGTCGGCGCCCATCCAGGAGACGGTGTTCGCGATGCGGGCATACGTCCGGGCCTCTTGTAAGTAGCGCCCCACCCCGGTGACCCGGTACAACTCTGCAGCGCCCCATTCCATGTCGTCCGCCCAGGTACGCTCGTGGTAGCGGTAAGGCGCTCGGCAGGGTGT
Organism: Calditrichota bacterium; assembly: GCA_014359355.1. NCBI lineage: Bacteria > Pseudomonadati > Calditrichota > Calditrichota bacterium. The sequence continues at coordinate 12,787 of JACIZP010000068.1, forward strand.
ACCTTCCTGGCAGCCGGGTTGCCGCCGCCCCATCTCGTAGACCTCCTGCCCTGCCTGCAAGCAGCGGGCGGCGAACCACTCCTCGCCCAAGTCGTTGCGCCAGATATCGGCAGCCATGGCCATTGCTGCAGCATAGCGCCCCGCCAGGTTGGCGATGCCTGTGGAGGTGTTCTGGTAGTTCCCCAACCCTTGCGGCTTGCCTGTGGCGTAATAGACCACCCGGTAACTGCCCGGGCCCCACCCATAGTCCGCCGAGTCGGCGTACGGCATCTTGAAGCCGATGTGGTCGCGGTCATCAGCCACTTGGTGAAAAAGCTGGTCCGGCGTAGGGTGCATCTTGAGCATCCAGTCCAATCCCCAGCGCGCCTCATCAAGAACGTCAGGCACGCCGTTGGAACCGGCATGTCCGAGGTTGTCCACTTCGTCTGCGAATTTGCCCTTGTTCTGCCGGTACGAAAAGAGCAAGCGGCAAACGGCATTGCCGGAGGTCAGCAGGTAGCGCAGGTAGTCACCGGCATCGTGCCAGCCGCCGCTGACGTCGATGAACGTGCCGTCCGGCATGGGGCCGTACGCCGTGCGGCCATCCTTGCGGTGACAAACCTCGTCCAAGAAAGGATTGTAGCCACAACGCTGCTGCCGCATGTAGGCGATCACCAGTTCATGGTAGCCGCCGTAGGCCTCCTCGCTTATGGTGAAGGGCAGCGACTCGTACTCCGTGCCGCAGATGCGCACCTTGAAACGCCCAGGCCCGCGCAGCTCGCTAAAATCCAGGCGATAGTGATAAGCGAAGCGACCCCAGCGGCCAACATTAGGCCCCACTGAACGGGGGCCCCAGACCCGCCTGCCGGTGACAGCATCCACCACCTCAAAGCGCGCGCTGCTCAGCGGCTGGGCAGCGAAGGCAATGGCTATTTTGGCATCACCTGGCAGGTAGCCCACCTGGTTTGCCCGCACATGCACCCGCGGGATTGCCGCACCAAGCGGCGCCGCATTCAGCAGGGCCCAGACAACGCACATACACCAGACCAGCATCACTGCCGTTCTGCGCACGACTCCCTCCTCGCTTGCTCATGCGCCAAGGGTCAGCTCCCGGTGGCGAAAGCAGGTGACGAGATGGTCATTCACCATGCCCACCGCTTGCATAAAGGCATAGCAGATGGTCGGGCCGACAAAAACAAACCCACGCGCCCGCAAGGCCTTACTCAAAGCTGCGGCCTGCGGGGAGCTGGTAGGCACCTGGCGCATCTCTCGCCAAAAGTTCACCACCGGACGGTGGTCGACAAAACTCCAGACAAATTCGGCAAAACTGCCCCGCTCCTCACGGACCTTCAGGAACGCCTGGGCATTGCGGATCGCCCCCTCTATCTTTGCCCGGTTCCGGACGATACCCTGATCGGCCAGCAGCTGCCTCACCTTATCCTCGGCGTAACTGGCCACCACCTCCGGCACGAATTGGTCGAAGGCTACGCGAAAGCGCTCTCGCTTTTTCAGAATGGTCGCCCAACTCAGTCCCGCCTGAAATCCTTCCAGCACGAGGAATTCGAAAAGCAAGCGGTCGTCATGGACTGGCACCCCCCACTCCTCGTCGTGATAGCGCACATACAGAGGGTCCACGCCCACCGCCCAATCGCACCGCGGGAGCTCTTTGCGGTCCGCATCGCCCATCACTCGGCCTCGCATGCGTCCACCAACGAAATGACCCGCAGCTGCTGCCTGAACTCTTCCAACGCCAAGGGCCCTCTTGGAGTAAAGGAGACGCGCACCGTGTCACCTGGCAAGATGTCGAAGAAGTTGTCGCTGAAGAAGCCATCGGCCTGTGCCGTGGACAGGTAGACATGCCGCGCCAACACATCGGAGCTGACGAGAACTACGAAGTGCTGGTCTTCCTCCTGGCAACGCAGCGAGAGCTGCGGTCTGGGGAGCGCCATTTCCTTTGGGGGAACAAAGCAGTGGAGGTTGGAAGAGAGCAATTGGTCGCCTTCGACAAGGGCACAATGGAGAAACACTCCCTTGCGGTCGTGGCCACTGAGCAGCTTGCTCACTGGCATTTGCCACACAACCTTGCTGCCCTGCGACTCAGCAATGACCTTTCGTGCTTCAGAGAACAAGACCTGGCCGGCAAAATCCATGAGCCTGACTGCGAGAGTGGCACGGGACTGGCGCCTCTTGTCCGAGACGAGGTAGATCCGCAAGGTGCCGTCTTCCTCAGTCGGGCTGACCAGCAGGTCTGCGTAGAAACGCCGGGCATAGTAGTGCAGCGCCTTCCAGCGGCCGAAGTAGTCGATGCTGGACCAGGAGGCGACCGGCCAGCAGTCGTCAATCTGCCAGTAGAGCGAGCCCATGCACCTGGGCATGATGCGCCGCAGATGCTCGGCCCCACGTTTGATCCCTTCTGCCTGCAGCACCTGGCTCACGTAGAGGAAGGCGCGAAAATCCTTGGGTGGCGGATAGTCCCGAAGCAGGTACTCCCGAATCAGGTGGTTGCCCCGCGGATGTTTCTGGTGTACCATCATCACCGGCGATGCGATGTCGCGGTCCTCGGGCAACGTGAATGCCTCCACCGTCCTGAGCTCGGGGAACGACTGGAAGCCGTATTCGCTCATAAAGCGCGGGGTCTGCTTCTCGTACTCTGCGAACGGAGCCGCTGCGTGCCACACTCCCCAGTAGTGCATGTCGCCAAAGTTTGGCGAGTTCGGCTCAGCCTGCAGATTGGAGCTGGGAGAGCTCGGCCAGTAGGGGCGGGTTGGATCGTGCTGCTGGCAAACCTCCGGCAGCAGCTTGTGGAAAAGCGCTTCATAGTCGGCCCACGCCGATGCGGGCAGTTGCTCCTTCCATCCCCAGCTATGCCACCCCCACTCCATTTCGTTGTTCCCGCACCACAGCACGATGCACGGATGATGCCGCAGCCTCTTCACCTGGCAAATTGCCTCTTGCCGGACGCTTTCCAGAAAGGCGGCGTCCCCCGGATATTGGCTGCAGGAAAACATAAAGTCCTGCCAGACCATCAAGCCAAGCTCGTCGCACAGCCGGTAGAAAGCCTCGTCCTCATACACACCGCCTCCCCACACGCGCAGCATGTTCATGCCGACATCCCGACAGGAAGTCAGCAAGTGGCGATAGCGCTCCTCGCCCACGCGGTTGAGGAAGTTGTCCGCAGGAATCCAGTTGCCGCCTTTGGCAAACACCGGCACTCCGTTGACGACGAAGGTGAAGCTCTTGCCCCACTTGTCAGGCAGCTGCTGCAGCTCGAGGGAACGAATTCCGGTGGTGCAGCTTCTGCCCGCCAAGACACGCCCAGCGTGCAAGAGCTCCACCTCGAAGGTATAGAGCGCCTGCTCTCCCAGACCATTGGGCCACCAGAGGCGGGGCTTGGGAATCTTCATCTCCACTGGCAGCACATTCTCCCCTTGCGCGAGCCTGAAGCTCTTCCGGATCGCCGGGATCCCCCCCTCACGGCTCCTGAGTACGACGGTAACCTCGGTCGGCGCAGTAGATTCCACCTCCACCCACGCGCTCAGCAAGGCCTCGTTGCTACTCACTTTGTGCGGAAGGAGCTGCAGGCTTACAATGCGCACGCCATTCCACCCCTCCAAGTACACTGGCCGCCAGATGCCGCAAGTGACCAGGCGCGGTCCCCAATCCCAGCCGTAGTGGTAGGGCGCCTTGCGCGTGTAGGGGCTAGTGCCCACTGGGTCATTGGCAGCGGGTAGTTTGGCAGGGGCGGCTTTCAGGCGCGGCATCACCTCATGGATCGGCGAGCGAAAGAGGACATGCAGCGTGTTCTCCCCCTCGTGCAGAAATTCCTTGCACGGTATGCGCCACTGCCTGAACATGTTGTCGGCCTCGAGCACCTTTGTGCCGTTCAGCATGACCGTGGCATAGGTATCAAGCCCCTCAAAGACCAAGTCGCAGCGTTCGCTTTCCAACAGGGCTGCTTCCACGACAAAGGAGCCCGCGTACTCCCAGTCGACCTCGCCAATCCACTGCACTTTGAGCTCGTTGTCGCGGTAGAAAGGGTCCTCAATCAGTCCACATGCGAGCAGGTCTGTATGCACGCATCCTGGCACGGTAGCGGGGTGCCAGTCTTGCTCTCCAACTCTACGGAACTGCCAACCTTGATGCAGATAGTGCACGCCGTTATCCTCCTCACTGACGGCCTTCGCTGCTCTCACCACGCAGAGAGAAGCGAGAATCACCAACGGAATGAGTAGAACTAACTTCTTGCCGCCTGTCGTAGCCACGCTTCGCCCCCAGCAAGGCCGTTCACTCTGTTTGCCTGGTGGCAAAGTTTCCGCTTGTTTGCAGCGCAGCTTTTGTCTATATTTGCACGCAAATCCAAGGAACGGCGAGGCCAGACCCTCGTGTGACGCTTCTGACCCTGCCTCCGGAGAGAGACCCAGCAATGAAGAACCTCCGCCTGTTGCCGGCAGTGGGCGTCGCCATAGTCTCTTTTCTTGCGGCTGCGTCCTGCCTTGCGCAGACAAAGGCCCCGGACAGCACGTCGCTGCGTAAGGCATTGCGCCTCCGGCTTGACGTGGCCCAGACCAGCTTCGCCAATTGGGCGCAAGGCGCGGATAACAGTTTAGCTTACGTGAGCGGATTGAATCTCAACCTGTCACAGGACCTGCCCCGCGCTGCCTGGCAGACCAAGGTGGAGCTCATCTTCGGGCAAACGCGCCTCGGCACCAAAGGGACCCGGAACACCCAGGACAAGATCGACCTCTACGCCCAGTACACGCACAAAAGCAAAACGCTCTCCAACCCCTATGTGTCGTTGAGTCTCCTGACGCAGTTCGCCGAGGGGTACGACTACCGCAAGGACCCACCTCTGCTCAAGTCGGACTTTTGGGACCCTGCCTACCTGATGGAGAGCTCCGGCTTTGGGCTTGTGTTCACACCCCGCGTGCAAAGCAAGGTTGGCGTGGCCGTCAAACACACCTTCACCCGGCACTTGACCGCCTACAGTGATGACCCGAAGACGCCGACCACCGTCGAGCGGGTGAAGGTCGAGCCAGGGCTCACCGCGCGCACCGACGTCAACCTGGCGGTCAACAGCAACCTCAAGTTCGGGCAGACGCTGGAGCTGTTCTCAAACCTGCGCGGCTTCCGGCAGCTGGATATCCGTCTGGACAACCGCCTCGAGGCGAGGATGGCCAAGTTTGTCTCTGTTAACCTCAACATCTTCCTGCTCTATGACCGCGACCAGAGCCGCAAGGTGCAATTGCGGGAGTTCCTGGGCATAGGCTTCGTGCTTGACGTCTTCTGAGGTCCCATCGCCATGTCACAGAACGTTGTGGAAAACTAACAATCCGCGAGGAGAAGAGCAAGGGCTTTTTGCACGCGACGGCGAGAAGCAGCGCCGCACGCCATGGCCGGAGGGCCCGGCAGATGCGGTTGGCTCTTCGCCGACTTCGCGCTCCCGGAATGCGCAGGGGAGAGGACGTGTCGACAATCGAACGGGCCTTATCTGCTCCGCAACAAAGGCGCGGGGCAACATGAGATTGGGACGGCCAAGTTGCGTCACGCCTGCCCATTGCCCAAGGGCAGGTGACCGCGGCTGGCTCGACGGTCCGCGGCCACTGCTCAGCGCGCTGCCGGCGCCATTTTCTACCCGGAGCCCGATCGGCAACGCATTGACTTTCGGAGAATCGCCTGCATGCGAGCACGACATTCCATTCTCGTGAGCCTCATCGCGACAAGCTTGTGTCTGGGCTCTCCGCATCGCGTCGCAGCAGGAGGCCTGGAAGCAGCCGGGACCCTTGTCCTCCTCGCTCTGCCTACCACCGGCGGCGTGTTGACCTTTGCCCATCACGATGGCCAGGGCACCAAGCAACTGGCCGCGTCGTTGGCGGTGACCGCGGGCCTCACCATGGCCCTGAAATACACAATCGACGAGAAACGCCCGAACGGACGCGAGCACTCCTTTCCCTCCGGCCATACCTCTCTTGCCTTTTCCGCGGCGGAGTTCATGCGCGTGCGTTACGGCTGGAAGTACGGAGCGCCGGCCATAGCTGCCGCCTCCTTCGTCGCCTACAGCCGCGTGGCCTCACGGCAGCACTACGCCCACGACGTGGTGGCTGGCGCAGTCATCGGCGTGGCGAGCAGCACCCTGCTGACGAAGCCCTACAAAGGATGGAGAGTGGCAACCTTTGGCGGACGACGAATGCTTGTCGTAGGCCTGCGGCGCTGTTGGTGATCGCCAAGGCGCCTCCGCCGCAGTTTCTTCTTGACATTGATGCCGGGGTTTCGTATTATGTGGCGGGTGGGCGACCCACTTCGATCTGGACATGGACGTGTTGTGTACTGCAGCCAGGGGGCGTGTTCCCCCGCGGTGCGTCACCAGCCAGGCGGGGGTCAGGGAATTGCATGCCAAACAAGGTCGAGCCCGCAGCTACCCTCTCCGTTCTCCACAACCCATCCTTGGGAAGCATCCTGGTGGCTCCTGCGGGGCGCCAGAGCACGATGCACGGCTGCAAGTGTCGTGTGCCGAGGCACGTCGAACCTCAAAGACAACACGCCTCAGGGCATGGCGCCTCTCATTACTTTCCTGGGCCGCGAAAGGCTCACTCTTTGCCCGCGCAGCAAACATGATCTACCACTCGCCAGGACTCGGCGCTCGAGTGTCGGAGCGAACGCCCGGGCCATGCTCATTGGCAACAACTCTCCGGGAGAACTGCCGAATAGCGACTAAGGAGACTCTCAGATGACCAGGCACAGTATGGACCACCCGCCTGGCCATAGGCTCTCCCGCCGCCAGTTCCTGACGGCAGTGGGGAGCGCGGCCGCCGGCGTGCTCATCTCACCCCTCTGGAAAGCGCGCGGCCTCAGCGCCTACCCCCATCACATAGGAGGGGCTTTCTCGGCAACGGTGGCCGTGACCCAGGCAGAGAGCTATGACCGTGCCCTGATTCGGCGCAAGGTGCAACACCTGTTCGACGCGCTGGGCGGAATCGCCGACATGTTCAGTGCAGGCAGCCGCGTGGCCATCAAGATCAATCTCACCGGTGGCTCCGGTTCGGCCAGCAGTGCAAGGTTGCAAGGGCTGTCCATCACCGAGACCATGTGGACCCATCCGGAAGTGCTGCGCGCCGTCGCCGAGCTGGTCATAGACTGCGGTGTCCGTCCCGCGGATCTGTACTTCGTCGAGGCACTCTGGGACAGTGCCTCCTTTTTCAATTTCGGCTACGCCGCAGTGCGGCAAAGTCTTGGCGCGCAGATGATCGACCTCAATCAGCCCTCTCCCTTTTCTCAATTCATCGACCTGCCGGTCGGCGAGAAGGCCTTCTTCTACTCCTCCTTCAGGGTAAATCAGATCCTCCGCGACATTGATGTGTACATCTCCATTCCAAAGCTGAAGCAGCACTACGAGGCCGGCATCACCGCCGCGCTCAAGAACCAAGTCGGGATCGTGCCGAAGCAGCTCTACGAGACGCCAAGCAACAGGGGCCGCCGAGATGCTCTGCACACGCAAGGAGGAAGTTCATCCACTCACCTCCCCCGCTCCATTTGCGACCTGAACCTTGCCCGACCGGTGCAGCTGGCGGTCATCGACGGCGTCAAGAACGCCCGCGGGGGGGAGGGCGCCTGGAATCCAACCTTTCGCCCTGCCGAAGATCACGTGCTGCTGGCTGGCAAGGATGCCGTGGCCACCGACGCCGTGGCCACCTATCTCATGGGCATCGATCCGGCCGCCGAAACCCTTCCTTTGCCGGCCGGCGGGCGGTGCGACAACCACCTCTTCCTGCTCTCTCAGAAGGGAGAGGGCACAAACGCCCTTTCGGCAATCGAGATCGTCGGAGACGGGGCAGGACTGGTCACCGGCGTCCGTCCACTGCCGCCTTGTGCAATGCCGGCCCGCAAGATAGAACTCTATCCCAACTATCCCAATCCGTTCAATGCGGGGACGACCATCGGCTTCTCCCTTCCAAGAAGGCAGCGCGTCGCCGTGCAGATTCTCAACGCAAGGGGCGAGGAAGTTGCCACGCTGTCTGAGAAAACCTTCGACGCCGGGTACCACTCTTTTCCGTGGCATCCGGAAGGTCTGCCGAGCGGAGTCTACTTCTGTCGCATCCAGGCGGGCGACCTATGGCGCACGGTGAAGATGGTTTACGAAAAGTAGGGGGACGGGGCTCCCCAGGAACAGAGAAGCCTACCGCCTTCGCAAGGGCTTACTCATGAGGCCCACGTGCCGTGCCGGTTTGGTCGCCGGCAAGGCCTCGTAAGGCGGGCGCTTCCCAGGACGCTTTGCCCGTTGGCTTGCCGCGCAGGGCCGACGGGAGGCTTTTCCAGCAGCAGCGCGGAAGGAGGAACAAGATGTCAACGAAAATGGTAGCCAAGACCCTTTGGCGCGAATTGCTGCTCCTCCTCGCCCTGGACCTGCTTCCCACCGACCAAGCCCGTGCGCAGGAAACAGCAGGCCCAGATTCCACGCAACTGGTGCGCGTGATCTTGAGAGACGGGTCGGAGCTCATTGGCAGGATCCTCACCACAGGAGAGCAGCAGATTGAGCTCAAGGCCCTTGCAGGCTTCACCGTGGCGATCCCCCGCGCGGAGATCGAAAGGGTCGAAAAGCTAAGGGGCGAGCTCCGGGAAGGGAGGTTCCTGCAGCCAGATCCGAATAACACGAGGTTGTTCTTCGCGCCAACCGGCCGATCCCTGCCCCAGGGCGAAGGCTACTTCGCCGTCTACTGGCTGTTTTTCCCCACCATAGCGATTGGCATTACCAACTGGCTGGCGCTAAGCGGAGGTTATTCTCTTCTCCCCGGGGCTGAGGAACAAATCGCCTTTTTCGCTCCAAAAGTCCGCCTGCTGCATCTGCCCAGCTTCGATCTTTCCTCGGGTTTCCTCTACCTGCACATCCCTTGGGGGGATGGCGACTCAGGGGGCGGGATTCTCTATGGCGTGGGTTCAGTTGGCAACGCGGACCGGAGTTGGACTGCTGGCTTGGGTTGGGGCTTTTCTGGTGGCAAGCTGGCTGACAAGCCTGTCCTTATGTTTGGCGGGGAACTGCGCACGGGACGAAGAACAAAGCTGCTGTCGGAGAACTATCTCTTTTGGGAGGAAGAGACAACGAGCCTTCTCTCCCTGGGCATTCGCTTCTTCGGAGCGCATCTGGCAGCGGATTTTGGCCTTTTCACTTCTGGTGAACTTATTTCGAGAGAAGAGGGGTTCCCGTTCTTCCCTTGGGTGGACTTTGCATACAGCTTTTAGCAGAGCGTGGCCTTGCACCACACAAACGCCGCGCCGGCCGGTGGTTCATAGGTGGCGCGCTTTGGGCTCTTCGGCCAAGGAAGGACTGTGAGCCATACACCGGCTGGCTCCCGTTGCGCGCCGGCGTGAACCGGTCCACCTGGCCTCGGCGGCCCGCGCGGACGAGGGAGCATTGAGGACAAGGCGAGAGCGTCAACTCAGCCCAATGCGGAGGCAAGCATTCGCATTGGGCTCGCCCGCTGAACAAGTGTACGCTTGCGCTCAACTTGCAGCAGGAGGCCCCCGATGAGAAAGCGCTTCCTTGCCGTTGGTCTTGTCACAGCATTTGCTGTCCTCCTGGCGGTTGTCTTGTACTATGCGCGCACCGGGTGGCGCGCAAAGCCGACGACCTGGCGCACGGAGTCTGAGGCAGCAGAAGGAACCAAGGAGGACCCCCTTGCCCGAAAGCGCCACGAGTGGTTCTGCCTGCGCGATCCTGCCACCAACAGGGTGCCGCGCGAGATTGGCTTGGCTGAGCTGCAGTTCGTCAAAGGTTTGGCCAAGCGCTTGGCGCCGCAGCACCAGCCTCTCACCGTCGACTGGGTTGCAAGGGGGCCTTACAACGTCGGCGGTCGCACCAAAGCCCTGGCGATTGACGTCACCGACGAAAACGTGATCCTGGCCGGGGGTGTTTCGGGCGGAATGTGGAAGTCTACTGACGGAGGCCGCTCCTGGCGCAAGACTACTGCCCCGGATCAGCTGCACAGCGTTTCCTGCATCGCCCAGAACCGCTCGCCGGGCAGGGAACACATCTGGTACTATGGCACAGGGGAATCCTACCCGGCCGGCGGGACCGCAGCTCATCTCACGTTCAGCGATGCCTTCTACCGCGGCGACGGTATCTTCAAATCCACCGATGGCGGGGAGAGCTGGTCACTCCTCCCCGCTACCGTCTCAGGCACGCCGGAAGTTGGGGACGCCTTTGACTACGTGTTTGGCCTCGAGACCTTCGCCCAAGACGGCGTGTTGGCAGCAACCTCCAACGGACTATTCCGCAGCGACGACGGCGGCGCAAGCTGGCGGCAGGTGCTCCACTTCGGCGAAAAGTATCGGAGCACCGAGGTCGCTGTCACGCCTTCCGGCCTCCTCTACGCCACCATCGGAGGCATTGGCCCGGACAATGGGGTCTATACTTCCGCTGACGGACTTGCCTGGGAGAAGATTTCCCCGCCCCAGTGGCCTGATACCACCCAGCGGACCGCCATTGGCATCGCCTGCTCCAATGAGAACGTCGTCTATTTTCTCTCGTACCTTACCGGGCTCAAGACCAAGCTATGGAAATACGAGCGCAACCGCGGTTGGACCGACCTCACCGCCAACCTTCCCTGGGGGGGCGAGATGATCACCTATGGCGGCCACATGATGATCGTGAAGGTCAAGCCCGATGACGAAAACGTGCTCTTCGTCGGGACGGTGGGGCTCCACCGCAGCAGGGACGGCGGCCATTCCTTCGAACCCATCGGGGCGTACAGCGACTTTCACGTGGACCAGCATGCGATTGTCTTCCTGCCCTCTAATCCGCGGGTCATGCTCGTGGGGAACGATGGCGGTGTGTTCAAGACCGAGGATAATCTGGCCGAGCCAACCCACGACCCGCGCTCCGGGGAGTACCACATTCCCTGGCAGTCCTTGAACAACGGCTACCTCACCACTCAGTTCTATTCCGTCTCGATCGACCACGCGACCCCTGGTAGCGAGACCATCCTCGGCGGCACCCAGGACAATGCCTTTCTCTTCACCAAGGTGCCGGACCCGTTGCAGCCGTGGCAGGCCATTTTCGGAGGTGCAATGGATGGGGGGTTCACGGCTATCGCCCACGGCGGGGACTACTACGCTACCCAGGCCGGCAGCTTTGCGGTCTGGCGCTTCGATTTCCCAAACGGTCAGTTGCGCTGGACCAACATCACGCCGGAGCAGGCCAGTGGCGGCACTCTGTGGATGCCCCCCTTTCTTCTTGATGCCCACGACCAGAAGATCATGTACCTGCCCTGGCAGAACCAGCTGTGGCGCAACTCGGACCTGACCGCCATCCCCTATGTTTTCCCGCCGGCGCCAACGAGCGTCAACTGGGAACGCTTGGAGAAGGTTTCTAATGGGCAGATCACCGCCCTGGGCATGTCTGAGGCCCAGCCCAGGCGCCTCTACTACGCAACGTTCAGCTGGACGCCTGGAGGCAAGCTGTTTCGCCTCGACAATCCCCATCTTGGCCAGCCGCAGCCGGAAGAGATCACCGGAAGCAATTTCCCTTACTTCCCGTGGTGCCCGTCTATCGGCTGCATTGCCGTGGACCCACGCGACGCCAACAGACTGCTGGTGGCATTTCCCAACTACCGCGTCATCAGCATCTATGCCTCGCAGGACGGCGGCAACACCTGGACTCCCGTGGCCGGCAATTTGGAGCAGAACCCCGACGGCAGCGGCAGTGGGCCTTCAGTGCGCTGGATTGCCATTCTCTACGTCGAAGGACAACCGGTCTACTTCGCCGGCACAAGCATGGGGCTATTCTCCACCACCAGGTTGGACAGCATGAACACGGTTTGGGTACAGGAAGGGGCGCAGAGCATCGGCAATGTGGTGGTGGACATGATTGACGTCCGTCAGTCAGATGGCTTCGTGGCGGTGGCCACGCACGGCAATGGCGTGTACAGCACCTACGTGACCGAGTTGCCGTCGCGCGTGCCGACGGCCGCCCGTCCGGTGCGGGGTTTTGCACTCCTTCCTGCCTACCCCAACCCGTTCAACGCCCAGACGGTGGTTTCCTACAGGCTGTCCCAAAGCGCTCGCGTGAGCTTGGCGATCTACAACGCATTCGGGCAGAGGATTTGCACCCTGGTGGCGGGTGAGCAGCCGGCAGGTTTGCACAGGGTCACCTGGGACGGGACGGACGAAAGCGGACACCCGGTGGCGAGCGGGGTGTACGTGTGCATCCTAAGCGCAGGGGGATCGCAGTGGGCGCAAAAGGTGGCGGTCACGAGATAACACACTTGATGCGAACCATGAGGCGCTTGACGCCATCCTGACACGGAAGAGGGGACCTTGATGGACACTTC
>JACIZP010000069.1 GCA_014359355.1 Calditrichota bacterium
GCGCGTAGATCGTGGCCAGGGTAAAACGCAGGTCCAAGTTTTTCGGATCCTCCTCAAGCCCCTGCAGGCAGCAGGCCTCTGCCTCGCTCAGGCGGCCGACCATCATCAAACAGTACGCCAGGTCGAACAGGAGCATGAAATAGGTAGAACTCCTCGGCCCGGGAGGGCAGAGGCGAAGGCCCTCCTGACACACCTGGATGGCCTGTGGGAAGCGACCCTGGTTGCGATAGATCCTGCCCAAGTTGAAGCGCGGGAAAGGGTCGTCCGGCCGCTCGGCCATCTGCTTGAGGAGCAGGCGTTCACTGCGCGCCTGTTTGGCGGCCATTTCTTCCGGGCTCAGGTTGTACCCGTGGTGATAGATCCGTATTTCGGCCTGGCCGGTGGGTCCACTCACGACAAGTTGATTGTGGACAATGCCTTCGTAATGGCCCAGCCGCGTGCGGAACAGTCTCCGGAAGTACAAACGTGAGATGCTCCCATCCGGCATGTGGTTCAGAATGGGGACAAACAGACTGTTGACGTGGCGGGTCTTGACCACTTCACGAAGGAGGGGGATGTCCTCACGTTCCAGCTCCTCGTCGCCGTCCAACTGCAGCACCCACTCGCTGGTCACGAACTGGAGAGCAAAGTTGCGCGCTTCGCTGAAGCTGTCCTGCCAGGGGTGGTGGTACACCCTCGCTCCCAACTCCTCGGCTATCTGCACCGTCCTGTCGGTGGAACCGGTGTCGACAATCACGATTTCATCGACCGCCCCTTGCACACTGGCCAAACACTTGCGAATAAACCGTTCTTCGTTCTTCACAATCGTGCACAAGGCAACCGTGTCTCGTCGCCTCATGGTCATTTCACCTCTTCAGTTCTGTGGTCGTCAGGCATCTCCAGAGGAGGGTACTGGCGAGCTCCAGCCGACTGTTGCCAAGTCGGCGCTGATGGCGAGGCCAATGCGTGGTGCGGATCAATCCACGCTCCGTGCACGGACGCTGCCTGGGGGTCAGGCGGATCGCCGGCTCCGTCCGTTTGAGCCTCCCTCGTCAGCGTATGCCTGCTTCACCGCCTCTTGCCGCTGCGTCTCTGCCTGGCGAGCCAGTGAGAGCAGCGCTTCGGCCCGCTCAGGTTCACCTCTGTGCGCGTAGCACTCAGCCAACAGCCTCACTACCTTCGCCCGCTGGGCCTTAGGGGCCTCTATCCCCCATTGAGCGCTGCGGTCGGCGATCCTCAGCCAATGCTCCAGGGCGTTGATTGCCTGCTCTACCTTGCCTGTGCGCACGTAGAGCCGGCCCAGGCCTTCAATGGCATCCAACGATTCCGGTTCCAATTGGGCTGCTTTGGCAAGAAAAGGCTCAGCCTCCTGGAGGAGACCCAGTTCCACGCAACAGATAGCAAGGTGGAGAAAGAACTGTGCGTCCTCGGGTTGCTCATTCACCAGGTGATAGAAGTGGGCCAGCGCCTTTTCGTACTCGCCCTGCTGCTCGTAGCTAAAAGCAAGGGCAGCGCGGAGCTCAATACAGTCGGGATGCGACTCCACGGCAAGCTCCAGCACTTCGACAGCCTTATCCGGACATCCCTTCCGCAGGTGCACCTGCGCCAGCCCGCCCGCTGCCTCAATCGAGTCGGGCTTCAGGCGCAGCGCCTCGGCGTAGAAGGCCTCCGCATCCACCAGGTTGCCCAGCTCAGCCGTACACTGCCCCATGCGCAGGAAGCTTTCCCAGTCTCCCGGGTTGGCCAGCACCACCTGCTTAAAGAAGGGCAAAGCCTCCCGGAACCGGTGTTGACGCTGATAGAGCAGCGCCAGGTCATAGTGGGCCTCCAAGAGGCCAAAATCCAAGGCCAGGGCCTTCTTAAAATGCGCCTCTGCCTCGCGCCACATCATGCGCGAGTAGTAGACCTGCCCCAATTGGCAATAGCCCGGCGCATAGGCGGGATCGATGGCCACCGCTTTTTGCAGAAAGGGCAACGCTGCCTCGTATTCACCCTCTGCCAGAAGCCGGCTTGCCGTGGCGCAGAGTTCGGTGAAATCGGCCGCCGTGGCGGGCGGGTCTGGGCTGCTGCTCACATTCGGCTGTTGCGGCACCGGTGACCTAACGCCCTTTTTCCGGCCACGGCTCATCGCTCAAGGTCCTCCTCACCAGATCAATTGCCCCCTCAAGATGCACGCCGGCTGCGCTTTGTGCTGCCAGCTGGTTCTGCTCGACAATGCGCTCGTACACCTCCTCCCTGTGGACCACCACTCCTTTGGGCGCTTCCACGCCGATTTTCACCTGTCGGCCGTTGATGGCCAGCAGCTTGACGCGGATATCGTCCCCGATGGCGATGCTCTCACCGATCTTGCGTGTCAATATGAGCATAGTCGTGCCTTCCTTGGCTTATGGGCCGCTCTTTGAGCACCGGATGGCGGAGGGAGTAGTAGCTGCCCTCCAGTATGTACTGCTTGGCCAAGCGCGCCTTGGGGTTGACCACCACCGGTGCCTTCAGGTTCGCGGTCACCTCCTGAGGCGTCGCCCCGATGGTGATAATGGCGTAGAACTCGGCGTCCTCCTCCCTCTCCAGGCGCAGCGCCTCAAGCACTTTCCTGGACAACCTGGGGTGATAGTCCGGGCAGAAGAAGTGTGGCCGGATCACAGGGAACGAGAGGGCAGCGTCCTCCACCGACTGCAGCCACTGGAACGGCAGGAAGCGCTCCACCGTGAGGATGACGAAGCGGGTGTAGTGTTCAAATCCCGGCAGGCCCTCTGGGATGGTCAGAATGACTTCCTCGTCGAACTCTGTCTCCCTGAGAAAGGCGGTGGTCATTGTCCCTCCCTTCTTCATCCTCTCTCACCCTCCGATTCCACCAGGAGCTACTTCAGATAGTCGAGCAGGTTTATCTGGTTAATGCTAGCCGTCACACTCAGCGCTGCCTGGTAAGAGACCTTTTGCTCCTGCAACCTCACCACTGCTTCAGCTACGTCCGTATCGGCCACCTGCGACAGGAGGCGCTGCAACAGTATCGCTTCGTTGCTCACGCGGTCATGCGTCATCGAAAGGTGGTCGTACTGCAGTCCCACACGCGCTTGCGCGGCGAGCACCTGGTCCAACGCCAGGTCCAGCCCTTCCAGCCCTTGCCGCAATGCCTGGTGGTCATTGCGTACCAGCGCGTTCTTGAGCTGCCGGATAACCGCGAAGACGTCAACATCGCCCGCGTATGCCTCCGGACCGCGCACGTTGACGGTCACTATTGCCCCATCGCCAATCTGCCGCTTCACCTCGCCTGTGATCCCGGCTGGATTGGTGACAAGGTGCAAGGGACTGGAGAGGCGGTAGGAAACATAGTAGGTGGCGCCTTCGCTCATGGTTCCGCCGGTAAGGGCGGTGATTGTGCCTTTCTCATAGTCAACCTCGTAGTCGACCCCTTCGACGAAGGTGGTGCCGCCACCATCGGTGACCACCACGCTGCCGGCGGTGAGCTCCGTATGCTCGAGCTCCACTGCGCTCCCGAGGTGGGCCACGAACCCCTCGTCTTGCACCACATCGGTGAGGGCATAAGGGGCAGTGGCGCTCTGCGTGCCACCGAACACATACTTGCCCTCTTCCTGGCGGTTCGCCACTTGCACGAGCTGTTGCAGGTAGTCAGCCGCCCACTTGGCCATGTCCCGCCGCTCGTCGGCGGTCAACGTGTCGTTCTGTGCCTGCACCACCTTGGCGCGCAACTGGCCGAGAATCTCCACCGAGTCAGCGAGCGCCGCCTCCGTCACCGTCAGCCAATGCTGCCCATCTTCAATGTTCTCCAAAAAGCGACTGTTGTCGGCAATGACCTCCCGAAGGCGAAGCACTCGCGCGGCTCCCTCCGGGTCATCGGAGGGCCGATTGATGCGCTTGCCGGTGGCAATCTGCTCCTGGTATAGATCCACCCGCTGCAGCGAGTTCTGCAGCTGGGCAAGGAGGTTGTCGACCAGCATCTTGTTGGTCACGCGCATATGGTCTCCCCGCTCATATCATCTCAAGGACCGTCTGCATCAGCTCGTCCACCACGTTGACCACCCGGGCCGAGGCCTGGTAGGCGCGCTGAAAAGCAATCAGGTTCGCCATCTCTTCGTCCAACGAAACGCCGGAAACCGATTCCATCTTCATCGCGAGCTGCTGGATGTATGCGTTGAGGTTTTCCACGCTGTTGTTCGCAGCCTGGACGTCCAATCCCAAGGCGGCGATGGTGCTGCGAAAGAAACCG
>JACIZP010000070.1 GCA_014359355.1 Calditrichota bacterium
CATCTTAGGCCGGTAGGCGAGCAGTTCACCGCTGGTCAGATCCTTCGGCTCCATCAGAGTCAGCCAGGCATTGAGGCCCACTCGCCCATGCCACCAGTGGCCTGAGCTGGCCAACTCAACCCCCTGCACGCGCGCCTGCACCAAGTTTCGAAAACGTACGCTCACTTTGATCTCCTGGCCCAACTCGATCTGGCTCTGCCGCAAATCGACCTCGATCAGGTCGTGAAAGTCGGTCCGAAACGCCGCTGCCTCCACGTGCCAGTCAGGGGTGAGGTACTGCCGCCAGCCCAGGTCGTAGGACCAGGAGGTCTCGGCGCGCAGCTCGGGATTGGCCTGCACAATGACACTGCGGTTCTCAAAATCGAGGTAGCGCTCGGCAATGGTGGCGGCCCGGAAGCCGCTCCCTGCCGAGGCGCGCAGCACCGTGTTGGCGTGGGGCCGCCAGTTGAGGCCCAGCCGCGGGCTGAGCAGCGCCTGCGCCACTCCGCCGATGACCTGATAGCGGTCGTAGCGAAGGCCCGGTGTGATGCTCAACCTCCCCTGCCAGAGACGGAATTCGCTCTGCCCATACAGGCCCACCGTGTAGCCCTGGTGCTCGCCAAAGTACTTGGTGCTGCCCGTGTCCCAGCGCCATTCGCAGCCATAGGTGAGCGCCACCTGCCGCCCTGGCAGCAGGTCGCCCTGAACCTCAGCCCCCCAACCGTGCGCCGGATTAAAGTCGGTGGTGGTGACAAATTGGCTGCCCATGAGGGTCATCAGGTACGAGAGGCGGAACTTGAGCGCGGCCTTGGGGGAAAGCACCAAGTTGTAGCGGGCGTAAAAGTTGGCCATTTCGATCTTCGCCCTGCTGTTACGATTGGAGGGCCGCACCTGGAAGGGGTGGCGCGGGTCGTCCCAGCCCACGAAGATGCCGGTCAGGTTGTGGTTGTAGCCAGCGTAGACGGTCAAGTTAGACCCGCTTGACGCGGCGTAGGTGAGTTTACTGGTGAGATTCCAGCGGCGAAAGTCGCCGACCTCGGTGTAGCCGGTGGAGACGTGGCGGCCGGCAGAAAGGCGTAGGCCCAGGCGCCCGAACTTGCGGCTGTAGCTCACGTCTGCTCGGCCAAAGACCAAAGGCATGTCCGTCCACCGCCACTGGTCATATCGAGGTTGGCCGTATTCGCCTGCCACCATTCGGAAGGCTACTCTGCCCTCTTCGGTGGGAGCCTTGGTGATGATGTTGATTACCCCACCCAGGGCAGCGGACCCCCAGAGCGCGGAGCCGGCGCCCTTTACCACCTCGATGCGCTCGATGTCCAGGACCGGCAGCAGGTCCCAATTGAACTCGCCTGTATCGCTCGCCATCACCGGCACGCCGTCCACAAGGAGCAGCGTGCGGTTGGCTGCCCCCAAGGTGAAGCCGGTGGAGCCGCGGATATTGACCTGTTCCCGCACAAAGCTCACACCAGGGACCATTTCCAACACCTGGTCCACGCGCAGGGCCTGCCGCGCGCGAATCTCCCGTGCTCCCACCACGGCAATGCTGTTGGCCGTCTGATCCAAGGGGCGCTCCCCTTTGTCGGCGGTGACGACCACTGGATTCAAGTCCACTACGGTCGGCTCCAACGCGGCCGTCACGGAGGTCGTCGCCCCTGGCATGACCACTACGCCGGCCAGGCGAACAAGGCGGTACCCGATCATGGAAACGCGCAAGGTGTACGTGCCAGGAGGCACATTGGCGATGACGAAGGCCCCCTGCGCATCCGTACTTGCCCCCAAGAAGGTTCCTTCCACCTGCACGTTCACCGCGGGGAGAGGCTTCTTGGAAAGGGCGTCCGTTACCGTCCCGGCGATGCGCCCGCGCTCCCCTGCCCTCGCAGAGGCCGACAGGGCCACAAGCAGCGCCAGAGCTGCAACCATCGGCCACTTCCCAACGCGAAGGGTGCCTCTCGCATGATCATGACGACAGCGCAGGTCATGCCTCAAGGGGTTCGTCATGAAATCGGCCTCAGGGAAAAGTCACGCCAGAAAAATCCACCTGGATGTCTACGTCCTTCGCCTCCCCTCCGCTGGAGACGATTACCGTTCCCGGCCGCGAAGGTTGAGCCGGATCGGCGTAGAAACCCAAGGTCACCAGGTCCTCAAGGCTGCTCATCTTTTTCGGCACCCAGAACAGGACCACATAGTTGTACACGCCGGCGCTCACCCGCAAACGATAGGAGGAAGAGTCCACGAACACCGGCTGAGAATAGTCGACGTTCTCAAACAGGAGATACTGGAAATCCGACGTCGGCTTCACCCGGTAGACGGCCAGCAGCACCATGGAGGTCTGCGCAGGCCACTGTCCGGCATAGCGTATCCGGCCGGAGATGGCGGCGTCCTTAGTCACCACCTCCCAGTTGGCGTAGATGTCGATCCCCTCGGCCACTGGATGCTCCTTGGAGACTTCCACTCTGGCGGGAAAGAAGGACTGCAGGCTGCCCGTGTAGATGCCCATTAACCCAGTCAAGCTCCAGCCGGATCCCTTCTCCTTCCAGACCACGCCGACAAGGTCGTAGGAAGTCGGCGACACCTGAATTGCATAGGGAACGGTGTCACCTAAACTGTAGTTCAGCGCCCCTGACTGGCCCGCGTACAGCAAATTCTGCGGGTCCTTGGGGGGAAACTCCTTGAGGGCAAAGACTTCCACCCGGTCCGTGTTGGCTGGTGGCTGACCGGCGAAGAAGATGACGTTGCCGCGGATCTCATAGTCCACCGGGTACAGGCCATGGTCCACTTGACAGCTGACAAAAGCCGCCACAGCCACAAGGACGATCCCTTTGCCGATTACGCGCCGCATCGCGGGCTCACCGCACCAGGAGCAACTTTGTCACATGCCTTGCCTCGTCTGACGCCAGGCGCGCGAAGTACAGCCCAGAAGGCACCTGCCTGCCTGAGGCATCGCACCCGTCCCAGGGACGATGGTGAAGGCCGGCAGGCAACTCTTCATCGACGAGACGCGCCACGGACCTGCCTGCCACGTCATAGACCTCCAGCACTACCCTACTGCGCCTTGCGAGTTTGAATGACAACATGGTAGTCGCGTGCAAGGGGTTCGGGTGGGCAGCAAGGGCAAACGCAACTGGTGCGCCATTCGCACTTGCGACGACGGCACTGGGCGCAGCCGGACGCCGCTGCAGCGACACCGACACTCGCAGAGGATGCGCCGCCTGCTCACACAAACGAGCCGCTTGCTCAGGCGTAACATTCGGTGGAAGAAAGTAGTTGCGGTACACCACGCTAAAGGTTGCACCCGGCGCAAAGTAGTTCTGGATGTTGCCCGACAGGAGAAAGCCGTTGTCCCCGTAGGAAAGCATGTCGCCCGTGTCTTTGGAGAGCGTCTGTCCGTCTGCGGTCTTGCCGTCGGTGGCGTCGTAGTAGTACAACCCGATTCGGTCTCCCAACTGTGGCACAAAGAAGAGGTTGACCATGGTGCCAGCGGCGCCGGTGACCAGCGTCCAGTTCAATTGGCCAGGCCTACAAGAGGGGTCGATCTGGTCCTTGACACCGTCCACAGGCACACCCGCCATGTTGTGCGCGCTGTAGAAGCGCATGCCCGAGGCGTTTGGATTCATGTCCCAGGAAGCGCGCACCGCCGACACCGTCACACCCAAGTCCTTAGCCTTGTCCAAGGGCAAGGCAGTCAACTCGAAGGAGCCGGAATAGGGGTAAAAGAAGACGGTTTGGGTAAACGGCTCGTCAACATCAAGGAAGGCGATTTTTCCCTTGAAACGCCCATTGAGATTGCGGATAATGCGCACCGGACCCACGCTGGCGTACCAACGTTCTGCCCTGATCAGCTCCTCGTCCATGTAGATTGGGAAAATGAGAAATGAGCCGATAGCCCGCACTTTGAAGCGGTCGAAAAGATCGACTCCGGACCCGCCCACGTCGCGGGAGATGACCACGTCCGCAAGCTGGCCGGTGGCGTTGAAGCCGAGCTGGTAGTTGGCCGAGGTAACCCTGTCCTGCAGACTGTCATAGGCCAGGCCGTAGGGGTTGGGCACGTCCTGCGGCGGTTCCTGCCAGTAGAGGTACGCGTAGCCGGCTGTGCCATCCAATGAATCCAAGAAGGCGAGTTCGAAGCGCAAAGAATCGCCCGTAGCGGGCCATTGTGTGCTGTCAGCCCTCTCGCCCAGGTCCCTGGCCATGAGTACCAGCTCATCGTCCAGGTCCAGGATGCCAAGCAGCGAATCCTCGACCACGAAGTAGCGGTCCCAGGGCCTCACTTGCGGATTCACCTCGTCAATCTGGAAGGGGATAACCTGCCAACGCCCCTCCTGCGCCTGGTACGCCCAAAGGCGCACATCGGGCACCGGCAGTCCCGCCGAGGCGAGGAGGGAATCTCCCGCCACCACTATCGGCTCGTAGGGACGATCAATCTGCGCCCAAAGGGGCCATGCCGCACAGAGCGAAGAAACCAGGGCAACAAGCCCCATCTGTCGCCACTCCGTCAGCAGCCTGTTTTTCGGATGCGTTCGTTCCATTCACCAATCTCCTTCGTGTGAGCCCGAACCCGCTCCGCTCCCGCAATTGGAAAGGTAAGAAAACTCCTGCTTCACCGGTGTGACGGCTCGCACAGAAGGGTTTGCCTCCACTTGGTGCGTGGTGCGGGTGACCAAATTCCCGTCTGGCTTAACCCGCAACGCCAGTCCGTTCGTTCATCCCGCGCGTTGCTTCCCACTCCCGAACGTCTCAGCGATCCTTCTTCGGCAGATCGCGGCGGAAACGATCTCGGTAGAGCCCAATCTTTTCTATCGGCGGATTCACGAAGCCTCTCTGCAAGGCCACCGAGCCCTTGCGCAAGCGAAAGTCGCCGCGCTCTTTGGCGACGAACCCAGGGTTTCCTTCCAAGATCACGTTGCCTGCGAGCTCCTCGCGGAACTGCGGGTCGTCGTTCTTGTACACGGTGCCTGTGGGGGCATCCTTCACTTCCGGCCCACGCCAGTAGCAGAGTACGGGGTCAGCAATGACGTTGTCGCGCATCTCCAGCAGGCCTGGGTCAACCCCATCTTCGATATCCAGCCAGGTGCCTCCGGCGGAGACGTTGCGCAGCACCTTGTTGCCGCGCGGCACTGCTGGATTGTCCGCATAGTAGCTAAGGAGCTCAGGATAGCGGGTGCTATAGGGTGGCTGATCGTAGTTGACGTCGCGCATGCGGTCGGTCAGCCACGTGTACCGGCCATCGAAGTAGTTGCGAGCCCAAGTGAGGCCCCGCGCGTCGATGTGCACCGATGCCTTGCAATCCACGAACACGTTGTTCTCCACGAGGTTGTCCCTTCCTCCGCCGAGAAAGACCGCCCTCCCGGCGCGGTAGAAGACGTTGCCCACCACAGAGGTGCCGCTCATGAAATCGTCCAGGTAGACCCCCATCACTCCAAACAGACCCGGGCCGTGCAGGTCGTGAAGGAAGTTGTAGCGCACGACCGTACCGCGCCAGGTATAGTCCCGGCCGCTGTAGATTGCTCCGGCGTCGCCGGTCTCCTTGACCACGTCATAGATTTCGTTGTACTCAATCACGTGCTCATTGCCGCTGAAGTAGATCGCCTCGTGCGGGGCATCATGAATCAGATTGTGCGCCACGCGATTACCTACGCCCTCCACCCGTATGGCATCGCGGTAGGTGAGGTTGATACGGCTAATCCGGTAGACATGGTTGTTTATGGCAAAATGGGACGCAGGGACGAGCGAAAGTCTGTCGCCACCGATTAGCCGGATCCCCCCATCTCCCGTGTCGTAGATATCGCAACTTTGCACGCCGTTGCGTACCCCTCCACTTACGGTCACGCCCGTGTTGCCAATGTTGCGAATGACACAGCCGGCGACCACGTTGTCATGGCCATCCGTAATGCGCACTGCGTTACCCCGTGTGAACTCGAAGACGAGCCCCTCGAGGGAGACAAAGGCGGTGCCCGAAAGCCTGACCAAGTCCTCGGCCATTTCCGAGATCCATAGGTCGCCAGGCCGAACTTCTTCTGGCGGCCAAAAGTAAAGCATCCCCTTGTCCGGATCAATGTAGTACTCCCCCGGCGCGTCCAATTCCTCGAGCACGTTGAGGAAGTAGAAGGGCTGTTCCTTGGTGTAGCCGTAGTGGTGGTGCGGTTCGGCGGGATAGATCTCGTGGCGCGCCGTGTCGATGCGGCCCACCGGCAGATAGGCGTCGGCCCAATCCCAGGACCAGAAGCCGTGCAACCACACCTCCTGCGGCTGCCAGTGGGCGGGCCGGTCCCCCGGGTAGACGAAGCGGCCATAGTGGCGGCCACGTGGCAAGCCATCTTTGGGCGTGTGCGCCACGCCTTCGTAGAGCAAGCGCGGCCCGTGCTGCGGCACCTCCACGATGTGCAGCCACCCCTCGTTCGGGTAGCGGGCCACCGTCATGCGTTGGCCGCGGAAGAAGAGCTCCGACGGCGCGGGCACTTCCGGGAGTCCCATGCCCGAGCGCTGCCGCCGCCCCACCTCGCTGATTCCCAAGGCGTGCAGGTCCACTTCCAGCACCTGTGACCTCGCCTCCGGGCTCAGCCTGGCAAGGACGCGCTCATCCTCCACCTTCCGCCAGCCGCTGAGCGGTCTGCCGCCTACCAGTCGCGCAATCTCGCCCGGGTAGCTGGCCCAAACCACTCCCCCGGCGGCGCTCCCCGAGTCCTCGGCGGAAAGTTCGAAAGTGCTGACCAGGGGGTAATCTCCACCGCGCAGAAAGATGCTCACCCCGCGCGCAGGAAACTGCCCCGCGCGACGCAGCGCCCGAAGCTCCTCGCGTGCCCGCGCCAACGTGGCAAAAGGCCCATCCGTCCTGGCGCCATTGGCACTCGGCATCCTGCCTGACCAGGCATCATTGCCCTGCGGCGAGACGTAAAGCGACAACCGACCACCGTCCCCCTTCTGGCACCCCAGGGTCATGAGCACAAGAAACGACAAGACAACACAGAACAACCAACTTCGCATAGTGCCTCCAAAGCAAGGTTCTGTGCCGGCACGTCACTTCAGGCCCTCGCAATTCACGGTCGGACAAATGGTACGCATTTGACGGGGAAAATGCAACTCTTTTCTTTGTCGATCTGGCGCGAAAGGCGCTTCACTTCGAAATCAAGCGGGAAAAGAGGCGGTCCAGCAGACCCACGGTGAGCAGCACTGTTGCCACCGCGGCCAAAAATACCAACTGCTGCGGAGTGAAAAAACTGGCCACTGGAGGATGCCTGAGGGAACGAACAATCTGCAGCGCAGCCGACCAGGCTGCAGCAAAGGCGTCCCGCATGAGAAGATGGAGTTTGTAGTAGCAAGCCACCAGGCAGCCGATCCCGGCATAGGCCAAGAGGCCGAGCAGCGCAGCGACCTTGGCGACCCAGGCCCTGCTGGGCACGGCTTGCTCCGCTACCCGCCGCGCAAAGTCCTGGGGCAGGACGACTACTGGCGGCAGGGCCAGGTCGCTCCACAGACGCAGATAAGCATGAGCCTGGGCTGCGCAGCGCCGACAAGACGCGAGGTGGCGCGCCACTTCACCCTCCTCCGGCGCTCCTGCCTCAAGCCATTGTTGCAGTTGCCGGTCAGTGAGGTGGTCGCTCATAGCTCCTCCCGCTCATAGTGGGCCAACAGCCGGTCCTTGAGCTGCTTCCTGGCGCGAAAGAGATAGCTCTTTACCGTGCCTTGCGGCAGACCCGTCACCCTACCAATCTCCTCATAGCTCATGTCCTCGACGTGGTAGAGAGTCAGTACCGTCCTATAGGGAACTGCGAGGCCCATAATCTCTCGCTCCAAGCGTTCGCGCAGGTCTTGCCGCGTCGCAGCTTCTTCTGGCGAAGGATGGGAGCCGGGCAGCTCGTCCAGGGAAAGTCCATCTGCTCCGTCCCCGTCGTAGAGTTGCGGCCTCTTCTTCTGCAGCCAGTTCAGACAGCTGTTGTAGACAATCTGCGCAATCCAGGTGGAAAGCTTGCAGTCGCCGCGGAACTCCGGCAGGTGGCGATACACGCGCAGAAAGACCTCCTGACAAAGGTCCTGGCGCTCTTCGGGCTCCTTTATCATCCGAAAAACGATGTGCCCCACCAGCCCTTCGAACTCTTTGACCAGCTGGCAAAAGGCCTGGCGGTCGCCCGCCAGAACCCTTGCCACGAGACTTGATGTCTGCCCTGCGTAATCTCCGCTCCTCATTTCATTCCATTCGACCGCCAACTTGCCGGGATGTTGCACCGCATGGCGTACTTCTGCAACATTCTCCCTGCTCGTCGGTCAAATGAGGTGAACATCGAGCTGACGCAGAAAGACAAGGAGGAGCAAGAAATGGAATTCGTCGCGCCCGTGGTGGTGCCTGTTGCCTTCTTCGCCACTGTCGTCTGGATCGTGAAGCTGGTAGCTGAGAACAAGACGCGCCGCAGGGCTATCGACAGGGGCCTGACCGGCCAGGACCTCGCACAACTTTTCCGCGGCGACGTGGCAGTGGCCTCCGCGCTCAAATGGGCCTTCGTGCTCATCGCCATCGGTCTCGGCCTGATCATCGGCTTGTTTCTGGTGCCAGAGGACGTCCAACCCGAGGCAACGCTCACTTCGTGTGTCGTTTTGGCTGGCGTGGCCCTGGTCGTCTACTACCTGCTGACCAAGAAGGGCCGCGTTTGAAGCTGGATACCCTCGCCCGGAGGCCAGCCGCCGCGCCGCGAGGCTGGCCTCCGCTGCGGAGGTAGGTCGCCTCAGGCACCTATCCTCATCACCACCAGGTAGAGGCCGATGATCGCCCCAACCAGCAGCCAGCAGATGACAAATCCCCAAATGTCCTGCTTGGTCGGTTTCCAGAACTCCCAGTTGGTGCCGGGAAAGAGCTTGTTGCGCTCCACAATTTCCGGATTCTCGATGGCTTGGCGCACCCGCCGTGTGTCTTCCTCGAGGTCGGCGACGGCTGGCGTGTGCACGCAGGCGTAGAACTCCCGCAGCACCTTCTCCGAATTCGGCTTGGTGACCAGGCTCACCAGGAACAAGACCACAAACGGAAAGATGATGTCGAAGATGAACGACAGCGTGGCCAGTTGCGGTTTGGACAGCGCCCGCAAGTCGAATCCCAGCAGCGAGATAAGGTACAGCTGTACGCGAAAGATGCCCTGTCCCACCAGCGGCGAGTTGGGGTCGTCGGGGTTCTTGCGCACCACCGTCTCGTAGAACACGCCCACCGGCGGATTGACCCTTTGCTTCTCGATCAGCTGCCCCACCTGTTCGGCCCGCCCTGCTGCCACGTCTTCGGCTACCGCCTTTACCCTGATAGTCTCAACCCGCTCATAGGTTTGCACGGTAAGACGGGGGTTCTCGCGGTTATTGTTGATGGCCGGCACTACGTTCGGCACGACAACCGTGAGCATGATGGACAGCAGCATCTGCACCACCACCGCCTTGGTGGTCAGCCGTCGCCAGAAGTAGACCAACCACAACGCCGGCCCGATGATGGTGCCCACCGAGAGCACGTATTTGAAAACCACAAAGATGTCGTCCACCATGCGCGCAAAGTAGATGGTGGAGCCCAGGACCACGAAGATGACGATGCGCCCGACAATCACCTGCAGCTTCTCGCTGGCGCGCGGCACCAGAGGGAGGAAGATGTTCTTCGTGAACGCAGCCGACCATTCCAAGCTGCTCGCGCTGATGGAGGACATGTTCGCCGCCATGATGGAGGCGATCATCAGGCCGACAAAGCCGACCCCCAAAAGGTCGCGGGTCATGTGCCCCCAAATGTTCGTCGGATCGGAGAGCTGGCCGCGGTACAACCCGACGGCAATCAGCCCAGTGAGCGCCCAGCCGATCATGGCGAAGCGCTTGATGAAGGCACCGGTGACCATCCCCATGCGGGCGGAAAAGTCATCTTTGGGCGAACCGCCGTAGGTGAAATTACGCGGCGGCAGGATGATCAGGTTGATGGTGACCATGGCCAGCACGAAATACCAAGTGTACTCGCTGGTGGCCGCGCTGCCAAAGATCTCGAACATATAGTCCGGGACCCGTGCGTGCAGGCCCCGGAAGCCGCCAAGGGCGTGCAACCCCACCGGCAGCAACAAGAACGAGAGGATGAGAATCAGCATGCTCTGAATCACATCGTTGAGTACCGCCGCGAATAGACCGCCCAGCACCGTGTAGCTGCCCACAATCAGGGCGTAGATCACGTAGAACACGTCCATGTTCAGGTAGGAGATGTAGGCGTGGAGCTCATTGCGCTTCATCTTCTCCTGGAGAACCGTCAGGCGTTCCTTCTCCTCTGAGGTGAGATCGCCGTAGCTCTGCTTCTGCTGCAAGGCTTGCAGCTCGTTGAACTCGGCAACGCTGCGTCGCTCCTGCTCGGTGTAGGCGCTCTCGGGCTTGACCATCATCGCCTGCAGCGTCTTGCCAGTGAGCAGATAGCCGATGGAGCCGCCGTAGATGGCACTGAGCAGAATGTAGAGCGCAAAGAGCCCCGCCAGGAACTTGCTCTCGAAGCGGTGCAGGTAAATGTCCCCCGGCCCGACGTAGCGCGCCCGTCGTTGGAGAATCGAGACGAACCAGTAGAAAGGCGTGAACAACAAAGGGAGGTTCTGAAACCACATGCCGGAAAGCCCCTGGCGATAGATCTCCCGCGCCACGCCTGCCGCCTGGTCGGCGCTGGTGATGGTGCCAAAGTGCATGGCAGTGGTCAGGAACTTGCCAAAGCTCCGGCCTCCCTGGTAAAAGTCGCGGGTATTCTTGACCCGACGCCGCGTCCAGGTGCCGATGAGCACCATGGTGGAAAAGTAGACGATGATGATTGCCCAATCGAGAAGATGCAATCCAAGGAAATTCACGTTACCTCCTCTCCCTGATCCTGTCCACTCTCGTTACTGTCCCTTCCTGTTTCAACTCACATTCCCACGGAGCACACCTAACGAGCGCTTGACGACGTAAAGCTTTCGGAGTCCATGCTCAAGACCTCAGCGACCCCGCGTGACCTGCACAGCCCTCATCCAGAAGTGCTGTGGGATGGTGAGCGACCGCCAAGGCCAGCTCTAACTGCACGTCGGCGTCTGGGTCACGGGCCTAGTGCTTGAGAAATGGGGATAGGGGGCCGGCTCACCGAGCGTCGCTCCTCCGCTGCTCGAACGCCCGGCGAAGCACACGGCCTCACCCGCTCGCTCTTGGGCACAGCCACTCCCAGTTGCGCCGTCCTTCTACTTCTTCGGATAGGCCGGCTTTTCCGGGAAGACAAACGGCTCGGTCTGGATCTTCTCCAGCAAGAAAGCGATGGCCGTTTCCAGCTGCTTGTCGTGGCCCGCCATTTCCGAAGCCGGGTCGTTCTCCACGAGGATGTCTGGGTCGGCGCCGTGGTTTTCGACCCACCACTTGCCCTCGCGGCCGTAGAAGGCGTTGTTGGACTGGTGCACCAGCCCGTTGTCAATGGTGGTCTGGCCATTGACGATGCCCACCAAGCCACCCCAGGACGGCGTGCCGATCACCGTGCCCAACTTCCTGGCCTTGAAATGCTCCACAAAGGCCTCGCCGTCCGAACCGTTGTACTCGTTGGTCACCACGACCAGGTGGGCATTGGACACACTGCCCGGGTAGCGGAACGGCACCATCTCCTTCAGGCAGTTGTAGGCCACCATCTTGCGCTCCAGCTTGTCGATGATAAAGTACTCCGTCCAGCCGCCGCCGTTGCCGCGCACGTCGATGATCAGGCCCTTCTTGTAGCGGAAGGCCCTCCAGAACTTGTCAAACTGGGCCGTGTTGCCCGACCCCATGGCGGTAATGTGCATGTAGCCGAGCTCGCCATTGCTCGCCGCCAACACCTTCTTGATGTTGTCCGCCAGCCAGCGATTGTAGCGCAGGCTGTTTTCCGAGCGCACCGGCTCCACCTCGTAGGTGGCAGCCCCCACTGCCGAAGGAAGGCGGTTCACCGTTACCTTCACCTTCTGCCCGGCTGTCACCTGCAGGTACTGGTAGGGATTCTCCGGGACACGCACTTCCTTGCCGTTGATGGCGATGAGATAGTCCCCCTCCTTCAGGTCAATGTCCGGGCGCACGAGCGGCCCCTTGAGGTCGCGGTCATAGTCGGTGGGGCCAAAGATGCGCGCAAAACGATAGTAGCCACTCGCCGACGGCTCCAAATCCGCGCCCAAAAGCCCGGTGAACGTCGGATCTTCCGGAGGCGCCAACGGGCCCCTATCGCCGCCAGAGATGTAGGTGTGCGACACGCAGAGCTCACCCACCATCTGCGAGAGCAGCCAGTTCAGGTCCTCGCGCGAGCGCAGCTGGGGCACATAGGACCGGTAGAAATCGCCCATCTTCCGCCAGTCGCGGCCGTGCATGCCTGGGTCATAGAAGAAATCGCGATACCACCGCCAGGTGTCCGAGAAGATCTGCTCCCACTCCTTATGCGGCTGCACGCGATAGGTCATCTGCTCCAAGTTCAGTTTCTGGCCAAAGTCCTTTGCCGAGTAAGCCTTGGCCGGCGTGGTGACGAAGTACTCGTTCCCCTTGCGCACCAGCATGTGCTCCCCTTGCACAGACAGACGCCAGTCGCTGATCTTTTTGTCGATGACCACCTCCTTGCCGGCACCCACGTCAAAGATGTGCAGCAACCAGCGCGCATCCCCCTTCGGCGTAAAGATCTGGTCGTATTCCTCCTCCCCAAACCCTTCGCTGGCCACCCAGGTGACGTAACCCTTCGCTGCCTTCAGGTAGAAGTAGTTGCCCGCTTCCACCGGCAGCGAGAAAATGCGCTCGCCTATGCCGTCCAGGTCGATGCGGAACGGCGACGGGCTCTTCTTCTCGCCCTCGGCCCCCTTCTCGAAGGGCGGCTTCTGCCCGGCCTTGAGCTGCACCAGCATCACCTTCACCGGATTGGGGATCACGTGGTTGTCCTCGAAGACATCCATGCGCACGTCAAAGTTGCGGTAGGAGAGGAAGTAGAGGTACTCCCCCTCAGGGTCAAAGGAGGGGTTGAGGCAATCGTAAAACTCGTCGGTGACCGGGTAGCTGGTCTTCTGCTCGAGGCTGTAGAGGAAGATTTTGCTATTGCGGTTGTACTGCACGAACGAATACGCCACCCACTTGCTGTCCGGCGACCAACAGTAATCGCTGATCTCCCAGTAAAACTCGTCGTTCTTGAGCTGGTTGGAGCAGGCGATCTTGGTGAGCTGCCCGGTCTTTACATCCACGTAGTAGATGCAAAAGTCCTTGGTGCCAAACAGGATCTTGTTGCCGTCCGGCGACCACTCCAAGTGGTAGACCGTCGTGCGCAGGCCATTGGTCAATTGTCGCCAACCACCCCCATTTTGCATGTCCAGGAGGTAGAGCTCATATTCGCCGCTGCGGTCGGAGAAGAAGGCCAACCACTTTCCGTCCGGCGAGAGCTGCGGGTAGCGCTCGCGCGTGCCTGGGCTGTTAGTGAGGTTGCGGGCCTGTTGTCCTTCCTCGGTTGGCACTATGAACACGTCGCCCCGCGCCTCGAACACTGCCGTCCTGCCGTCGGCGCTCACGGACATGCTGTGAATATAGTCCTTGGGGTTGATGGTCCGCTCCGCAAGTTGCCAGCCGTCGGTGGGGATTTGCACCTCCACGCGCCGACTCTGCCCAGAGGCCACATCCAGCACGTACAGGTACCCGGCGTGCAGGTAGACGATGGAGCGCCCGTCCGTGGACGGCATCTGCACGTCAACATCGGCATAATTGGTCACCTGGGTGATCTGCCCGGAGGCAAAGTCATAGCGATAGAGGTTGGCGACGCCGTTTTCACCCTGATCGGAGACATAATACATGGCCTCCCCGATCCACATGGGGTAGGCATTCTTGCCCACGTAATCGGTGAGCTTGCGGAACTCCTTGCTGCGAAAGTCATAGAGCCAGATGTCCGGGTACTGGCCGCCCTTGTACCTTTTCCAGTAGTACTCTTCGCGGCCGCGTGGATTGTAGACCATCTTGTTGCCGTCGGGTGAAAACGAACAGAGGATGCCCCTGGGCACGGGAAGTTTCTCCGGGTAGGTGCCGTCGATGGAGACGGCAAAGAGCTTGGTGATGGGGCGGAAGGTGTTCTCAAAGTTGGCGCGGTAGACAATCTTCTTGCTGTCGGGTGTCCAGGTGACCACCTGTGCCGGCCCGCGGTAGGTGAGGCGCTTGGGCGTGCCGCCGTCGATGGGCATGAGGTAGACGTTCGGCCCGCGCTGGTAGCTGGCGGAGAAGGCGATCCACTGCCCGTCCGGGGAGATTTTGGCGGAGAACTCGTTGCCCGGGTGGCTGGTGAGGCGCATGGCCAGCCCGCCGCTTGCCGGCACGGTCCACAGGTCTCCCTCGAAGGTGAAGACAATCCTGTCGCCGCGGATGTCGGGGTACTGCATGAAGCGCCCCTCGATGGCGGCTTGGGACCCGGCAACAGTGGTGAGCAACACGGTCAAGAAGACAAGCACTCTCTTCATCGCGGCCCTCCATTGGCTGAAGTATGACTCCTGCACATTCGTGTTCTTAACCCCTTCGAGGCACTGGGACGTAGCAGCAAGTCAGCGCACCTTGCCTCTGCCATACAGCACACGGCCCGCATCGCGGATGCGAATCTCCCCATCCTGTGCGGCGATCTTGCCATTGACCACCACCCAGCGGATCCCCTTGGGGTACTGGTGAGGATTGGCAAACGTCGCGCAGTCCTGGACCTGGGCGGCGTCAAACACCACCAGGTCGGCGCAATAGCCCTTCTTGATCGCCCCGCGGTCCGCAAAACCCATGGCCTGAGCAGGCAGGCTGGTCATCTTGGCCACTGCCTCCGGCAGGGAGAGCACGCCCTGTTCCCGCACATAGCGCCCCAGCACCCGCGGGAAAGTGCCGTAGGCCCGCGGATGCGGCGAGCCCGTGCCCGGCACGGCAATGCCGCCGTCTGAGGCAATCATGGTATAGGGCAGTTTCATCAGCGCAACCACATCTTCCTCAGCCATCTGGAAGAAGATGGCGCTGGGCTGGTCGTCACGCTCCAGCTCGATAATCAGGTCGGCAGCGTTGGCTACCGTCGGCTGCTTTCCTCGCAGGGCGAGGATCTCCACCAGGTTCTTCCCCTCGTACTCCGGGTGATTCTTGTCACGGGCGATGTAGATGGCCGCCACTTTGTCGATACCTCGCTTCGAGGTCAGGCGCTTGGCAATGAGGGCCTGCTTGATGCGCGCGTAGGTGGCGGGGTCCTTGAGCCGCTCCACGAACGCCTCGTGGCCCCCTTCCACTGCCCAGGCCGGAAAGCTGCTGGCAAAGCCCGAGCTGGTCGCCGTGTAGGGGTACTGGTCCAACCACACGGCCACTCCTGCGGCGCGCGCCGCTTCCACCGGCTGGGTGATGAGCTCGTACCTGCCCCACACCTCCTCGTCCGCCAGCTTGATGTGCGAAATCTGTACCCCCACGCCAGCCTCCTTGCCGACACGCAATGCCTCCTCTATGGCCTGCCTGATTGCCTGCCCCTGGTCGCGGAGGTGAGTGGCGTAGATGCCGCCATACGGCTGCACCGTCCGCGCCAGCTCGATGATCTCCTCGGTGGTGGAAAAGCGACCCGGCACGTAGGCGAGACCGGTGCTCAGCCCAATCGCTCCAGCGCGCATCTCCTGGTCCACCAGCTCCTTCATCTTGGCCAAAGCCTCCGGCGTGACCACCTTGTCGCTGTCGCCCAACACGAGGTGGCGGATCGTGTTGTGTCCAACCAGCGAGGCAAAGTTGACGGCGATCCCTACCTCTTCCAGCTTGCGAAAGAGCTCTGCCAAAGGGTATTCGGAATCGCCGCAGTTGCCGCCCACCACGGTGGTGACTCCCTGGAGCAGGTAGTTGAGCGCATCCGGGTGTTCGGCGATGTCCCGGTCTGTGTGCGTGTGCACGTCGATGAACCCCGGCGCCACATAGAGGCCAGTGGCATCGATGGTGCGCTCGGCCTGCGCATTTTGGATGGTGCCGATCTCCACAATCCGCCCGCCGATGACGCCGATGTCAGCTTGGAATGCTGGTGCGCCGCTCCCATCCAAAATCATCCCGGACGTGATCACCAAGCTGTACCGGCGGCTGAGCAGGTTGCAGCTGAGCGAGGTCAGTGCCACCGCCGCTACCGACAGGACAAGGAGCTTCTTCCTGAGCATGAGCATTATTCTCCGCATAGCCTGATCTTCAACACTCGATGAACATCGCCTCCTGGAAGCCGAGCCAGTGGTTGAGCGAGGCGAGTTGCCGCCGCAGGTGCCGGTACTCCGGGCAAAACCTTGCCACCAGTGCCCAGAAGCGGGGCGAGTGGTTCGGCTCACGCAGATGGGCCAGCTCGTGGATGAGCAGATAGTCGGCCACCTCCGGCTGCAGCAGCATGATGCGCCAATTGATGTTGAGGTTCCCCTTTCGCGAGCAGCTCCCCCATAGGGAGTGCTGGTTCTTGACCGCGAACCGCCGC
Organism: Calditrichota bacterium; assembly: GCA_014359355.1. NCBI lineage: Bacteria > Pseudomonadati > Calditrichota > Calditrichota bacterium. The sequence goes on from JACIZP010000070.1 coordinate 16,391, forward strand.
GGCGCCACCCCCATGCGGCTCGCCCAGTAGGCAATCCGCCCTCGCAGATGTCGGCGCGCCATCGCCTTGTACCAGCCCACCACGCAGCCGCAGACGATAGGCGTGCTCAACTCGCTGGCGGAGACCGCCACCCGCCCATCGGCACAGCGCCAGCGGGGCGAGAGGAGCGTCGGCTCGTGCTCCAAGTGCAATCGGTACCTCTGACCCCAGAGGGGCAAAGCCGCACCTTGCTCCAATCTGAAAGGGGGATGCGCAAGCTGGCGTTGTCGCAGCAGGGACAGACGACGCAAGATCCACTCTTCGTGCTCGTGCGCCAGCTTCCGGGTCTCCGCGCGCGACAGCTGCCGTGGCACGCTGATCACTACCACCCCGTCCCTGCGCACAGAGAGGCGGAAGTGGCCGGAGCGGCGGTGCCGCCGCACCCGACAGCGCACTGCATGACCAGAAAGGTGGAGGATGTGCAACTCCTCGTCCATGAGCTCCGGAATTTGGGCGGCAAACTCCTACGGGCAGACTGCCTATAGTCTACGGAATTGCGCGGAAAAACGCAATAGAAAATTTCCCTGCTCGCTCCTCCTTTGCAGGTCGAACAAGTGGCCATGGTGGCCCGCCTCTGCGGCGAAGTCGCTCATCGAGGAGTTTACCTGCGCCACAAACAGCTTGACTTCTTGCCGGCGATTTGCTATAATTGCACAGGCACAAGAGTGCCTGACACCTATGCGCGGGCACCAAATTGGACCAGAGAGTCGGAGTTGTGCTACGAAGTTCTTGACCGGGAGGGTCTCACATGAAAGGCGACGACAAGATCATTGCCACGCTCAATGCGCGGTTGGCTGAGGAGCTCACCGCCATCAGCCAGTACATGGTTCACTCGGAGATGAACGACGATTGGGGCTACCAGAAGCTGCATGAAGCCATCGAGAAGCGGGCCATCGAGGAGATGCGCCATGCCGAGAAGCTGATCGGCCGCATCCTCTTCTTGGAAGGCACGCCCATCGTCAGCAAGCTGCACGCCATGCACATCGGTGCAGAGGTGGAGAAGCAGCACCAGAACGATTGGCAGGCGGAGAAGGCGGCCATCGACGGCTACCGCGAGAGCATCAAGTTGGCGGGCGAGGTAGGCGACTTTGGCACGCGCGAGCTTCTGGAGTCCATCCTCAAAGACGAGGAGGCGCACATCGACTGGATCGAGAGCCAGCTCGAGCAGATCAAGCAGGTGGGGATCCAGAACTACTTGGCCGACAAGATCGGATGAGCCGCAACGCCGCCGATTCAATCCAATCATGAGACTTGCCTGGGGTGACACGGTTTTGTGTCACCCCTTGTTTCTTGGGGTTGGCGACCGATCGTGCTCAGAAAGAGGGGTGAAGCAATGAATCACCGCATTACCGGGCTTCTTGTCGCGGCGCTGACTGTTGTGCTCGCTGGCACGGCAATGGCGTGCACCACCGCAGTCGTCTCCGGCAAAGCGACTCCTGACGGCAGACCTCTGCTCCTCAAGCACCGCGATAGCGATGCGTTGGAGAGCCGACTGGTGTACTTCGCCGACGGCCGCTATCCGTACATCGGTCTGGTCAATGCGGCCGACTCCACGGGTGCCGAGGTCTGGGTCGGCTGCAACAGCGCGGGCTTTGCCATCATGAACTCCGCCTCCTACAACCTGAACGTCAACGACACGACCAGGCTGAAGGACCAAGAGGGGGTACTGATGAAGCGTGCCTTGCAAAGTTGCGCCACCGTGGCCGACTTTGAACAGCTCTTGCGCACACTGCCCAAGCCGTTGGGAGTAGAAGCGAACTTTGGCGTCATCGACGCGCAGGGTGGCGCGGCGTACTTTGAGACGGGCAACTACTCCTTCACCAAGTTCGACGCCAATGACCCAATCGTGGCCCCTTTCGGCTATCTGATTCGTACGAACTACTCGTATACCGGCGAGCGGAAGCACGACTATGGCCTCATCCGCTTTGCCAGTGCCGAGCAACTTTTCTACACGGCCTCTCTCGCCAACGGCCTGACTGTGGAGTTCATGACGCGGACGGTGAGCCGCTGCCTGCGCCACGGGCTGACGGGCGTGGACTTGACGCAGAATCTTCCGGACAACGAAGAGCAACCGGTCTTTGTCAGCTTCGCCGACTTTATTCCGCGCTACAGTTCTTCTTCCTGCGTGGTGGTCCAGGGAGTGCGCCCGGGTGAGCCGGCGGCATTGAGCACCATGTGGACGATGCTCGGCTTTCCGCTCTGCACGGTGACCATTCCGGTGTGGGTTGCTGCCGGGCCCGAACTTCCCAAGGTGCTGGTCGCCAACGCACAAGGCAGAGCGCCGCTATGTACGGCCGCATTAGCGCTGAAGGGGCGTTGCTTTCCGTTCACCAGGGACGCGGGGCGCAATTATCTGAACTTGGCAGCGTTGTTGAACAAGCAGGGGACGGGCATCTTGCAGCGCTTGCTCCCCTTGGAGGAAAAGCTGCTCGTAGAAGCCCGCCGGCGCCTGCAGCAGTGGCGCGAAAAGGGTTTCGATGGCAAGGAGGCACAGGTCTTCTACCGCTGGGTGGATGGCACCGTTTCAGGGGCCTATCGGAAAGAATTTGGCCTGTTGGATCAAGACTGAGGCGCCACGGCCGGAAAAGACCGCACGCGCGTTGGCGAATCGGGGCACAGGTAGCGCGAACCAAAGGCTTGCGCTTACCTGTGCGACGGACCCATCTCACCAGTTGCCTCCCGCCGAGGAATCACCCGCCGCAAGAGCAAAAACACCGGATAGTCCGCCAGGCACACCGCTGCACCCGCCACCGCCGTCATGGGCTGCGTGAGTGCCACCGCCGCGGGCACCACCAACATGCTCAGCACGAACACCCCAGGCAGGACTGGGTACAGTGGCACCCTGTACCCTGCAGCGTCCCCTCGCCTGCGCAACACAAATACCGTCGAGGCCACGACTGCGATAGTCAGGCAGTCCAAGAACATGATGTAGCCCACCATCCGCTCAAAGGTCCCCAAGAAGACGATGGAGAGCAGTATCGTGCACACGAAAAAGGTGAGCGTGAACTCTTGCACCTGCGTCCTCCCGTTCACCCGCATGAACAGCGCAGGCAGCACCCCATCCGCCGCCATGGCATAGTACGCGCGTGGGATTTGCATCAGGGTGACGTTGAGAAATCCGAGCGCCGAAAGAACGATGGCCAACGAGATGAACAGATGGCCAACTTCGCCAAAGCAGCGTCGCGCCACCTCGGCGGCGACCAGGTCGGATCCGGCAATCCCGGCAATCCCCAGCACGCGATGGTAGGCAGCGTTGAGAAGGAGATAACAGGCGATGATGATGCCGATACCAAAGAAGATCCCTTTCGGCATAGTCGCCGCAGAGCCTTTGACGTCCGCGCCAAAATTGATGGTGCACTGATATCCTCCGTACGCGTAGAGGACCGAGATGAGCCCCGTGCCCAGGGCAAGCCAGCCAGGCCCTGCGGGCCCAGAGGCGGCCATCGCCGCTCCCTCCTGCTGCCCATAGCGCAGTGCTGCGAGGACAATGGTCGCGATCATCACGATCTTCAGAACCGTCAACACGTCCTGCGCCCAGGCGCCAGTCCTGATGCCCAGGTAGTTGATCACGAAGAGGAGGAGAATGAGCCCCGCTGCGCTGAGCTGTGTGGCCAGGTGGGTACGCAGGTGTGCTGGCAGGAGAATGGGACAGAGGTATTCGGCGCCAATGGTGGCCACGGCTGCGGCGCCCACGCCATTGACAAAGAGCACGTTGATCCAGTTCAGCATGAATGCCAACCACGAGCCGTGGCACTCCGCCACTACCTTGTAGTAGGCTCCGGGCCTGGGAAAGCGGGAGCCAATTTCGGCAAAGGTGAGGGCCCCCATCAGGCTGATCAGTCCGCCCAAGACCCAGGCGGCAAAAAAGAGGTCGGTGCGGTTGGTGGCGGCTGCGACCATGGCCGGGGTGCGGAAAATCCCAATGCCGATGACCAGGCTGACGACGATCATGGTGGTGTCGAAGGTGTTCAGCTTTGCTTTGATGCCCATGACGGCTCTCTGATGGCTGGGCTATCCTGTAAGTACAGCTCCAAACGGTTCAGCGGAGCTCAACTTTGGCTTCCCCGGAGCTCTCCGGCAGCTTGACCCAGGTTATCTGTCGCTCGGCCTCATAAAGCCAGCCCCGGTCCAACTGGCGCAGGTGGTCCGTGCTGTCCACGTGGGGCAGAGCCTGTCCCTGCAGCGTCACCTGCCGCGGCGCTCTTGGGCAGCCGTTCACTCTCAGCACCACGTGATCCCGCGGTGGCCGGTAGGTGCCCCGCCTGGGGCTCAATTTGACGCGCAGCGTTTGCTTATCCCGTCCGAGAGAAACCAGCCGTAGGGCGTATTCGCCGTGTTCGTAGGCAAATCCGTCACCAGCATCCTCGTACAGCGAATCCACAGAGGCATGCTCGCCCGGGTAAACACTTATGATGAGCGGATCACCCGGCTTCTCGCCCACGAAGTTGACTGGCTGCTGCATGGGGATCACCGTGCCGGCGCGCACGAACAGCGGCACGCGCTCCAGCGGAGCATCCACCATGATCCTGGCCGGCCCGCGATGGAGCTGGTTGGTGGCGAAATCGTACCATTGTCCCTCAGGTAGGTAGACCCAACGCATGCGGGCGCCTTCGCTGAGCACAGGTGCAACCAGCAGGGCGTCGCCGACTAAGAACTGGTCATCGAGCTCCCATGTTGCCGGGTCCTTCTGGAACTCGAGCACCAGGGGGCGCATCACCGGTAGGCCGGTGAGAGAGGCCTCGCGAAACACATCATACAGGTACGGCAAGAGCTCGTAACGCAAGCGGATGGCGCGTCTATTCATCTCCTCGAAGCTGTCGCCAAACGCCCACGGCTCCTGGTCGCGCGTGCCATAGGAGGTGTGGTTGCGGCACAAGGGCGTGAGGATGCCGAGCTGCAGAAACCGGGTAAAGAGTTCAGGCGTGGGGCTCCCCTCGAAGCCGCCGATGTCAAATCCTACGAACGGCACGCCCGACATGCCAAGGCCGAGGCACATGGTCAGCGCCAGCCGCAAGTGTTCCCAGTTGGCGACGTTGTCGCCAGTCCAGACTGCGGCATAGCGATGCACGCCGGCGAAGCCAGCCCTGGTGAGGATGAATGGGCGTTTGTCTGGTCGCAACTTCCGCACACCCTCGTAAGTGCCCCGGGCCATCTCCAGACCGTAGACATTGTGGACTGCCAAATGGTCGACCAGCTGGCCGTTGTGGGAGTGCTGGACGATATCCGGGAAGGTGCCGCCCCAGACACCAGGTTCATTCATGTCGTTCCAGAACCCGGCCACGCCGTCGGCGACGAGCCCCGCATAAAGGCTACCCCACCACTGGCGAGTCGCGGGTCGAGTAAAGTCCGGGAAGTAGCAGTCCCCCGGCCATACCTGGCTGACATGCAGCCTGCCATCTGGCAGCCGACAGAAGTGGTCGCCTGCCAGCCCCTCGGCGCACACCCAATAGGCCGGGTCGACCTTGATCCCCGGGTCAATGATGACCACCACCTTGAACCCAAGCGCGCCCAAATCCTTCAGCATCTGCTGGGGCTGAGGAAAGCGGTTGGCGTCCCAGGTGAAGCAGCGATAGCCGTCCATGTAATGGATGTCCAAGTAGATCGCATCGCAGGGGATGCCTTTGTCGCGAAAAGTCCGGGCGAGGGTGCGCACCTCCGAC
>JACIZP010000071.1 GCA_014359355.1 Calditrichota bacterium
CCCGACTTGCCCTGAATCGCTTCGTGGACAACTGCACTCAGGGGCGTCAGCTCGAAGTTGACTTCGACCACGTATGCGCCATTGCTTTTCGATTCGAGCGGAAGCGAGGCCGCGGGGTAAACCACTGCCGAGGTCCCGATAGAGAAAAACACCTCGGCACGGCGAGCTGCTGCCAGCGCCTGTTCCCACGTTTCCATGGGGAGCATCTCGCCGAACCACACCACATCGGGACGGAACAGACCTCCGCAGGCGCAGCGCGGCAAGCCGGACTGGGGGGTCACGTCCACATCCGCCACGATTGTGCCGCATGCGGTGCAGCGGTTGCGCATGATGTTGCCATGCAGTTCAAGCACGTTCCGACTGCCCGCCTTGCGGTGCAGGCCATCCACATTCTGGGTGATCAAAGAAAAGTCGGGAACCAGCGCCTCCAGTTCTGCCAAGGCAAAGTGGCCTGGGTTCGGCTGGATGTCGCGGATGATCGTGCGCCGGTACTGGTACCATTCCCAGACCAATTCGGGGTTACGTTGGAACGCCTCGAAGGTGGCCAGCTCCTCCGGACGAAACTTCCTCCAAAGGCCGTCTGGGCCACGAAAAGTGGGTACCCCACTTTCCGCAGACACGCCTGCTCCGGTGAGCACCGCCACCGAACGGGCTTGTCGCAAACGCGCGATCAGTTCATCAGAAAAGGCTGCCAGAGATCCCATTGCTTCCCTCGTGAACGACGGGCACGAAGCGTCGTCCATGGGTCAGGACCAGGTGGGCGAGCAGGCCCACCAGCACGCCGGTGAAAACCGCTGCCAGAAGCATTGCGGGCAACAGGAAGAAGAGCTCCACGCGCCGCACGATAAGCACGTAGGCCAGGCCGAGCTGGGCGACGTTGTGGCACGTCGCGCCGCAGACGCTTACTCCCACCACGCTCAACAGCTCCCGGCCAAAGTACTTGGCCATCGCCATTGCTACCACCGCCGCGATACCTCCTCCCAAGGAGAGCAAGAAAGTGGGGTTGAAAAGCGTGCCAATGAACAAGGCACCCACCACGACTCGGAGTACTGTCACCGCAGCAGCCTCTCGCGTGCCAAAGAGGTAGAGGGCGAGCAGTCCCGCGGTATTGGCAAGGCCTGGCTTCATCCACGGCAGCGGGCGCGGAATCAAGCTCTCGAACAGAAACAGGACAAGGCCCGTAGCGACAAGCAGGGCGCCGTAGACGATTCGCCTGTTGCCCAGCGTGTGCCTCAAAGCTCTATCCGATGATGGCATCGAACTGGTTGTGACGACGGCCCTCAATCCTGACCACCACCCGATTGGGCACGCATGCAATCACAGAGCCGGCTTGGCTGATCTTTCCGGTGTGCACGCAGATGTGCAAGTGGCAGTCAGAAGAACTTACCCACGCGGCGCCGCCTTGGATTTCCACCACCGTGGTCCCCACTGGCCCGCGCACCTCCAGGTGCCGCGCTTCGCGGAGTGAGCCGCGATAGACTTCGCGGTTGTCCGCCTCCACCACCACCGTTTCGCCCAGGGGGCGCAGCCTTTGCACCGCCGCAAAGCTCCCCGCACTCAGGGCCAGCAGAAGGACGATGAGCAGGCGGTCGGCAGGCGTGAACAGCCGCCCCAGGGTGTCGCCAGCTTTAGCACGTGCCACCTTCGCGCACCCTCCTCGGCCTGCCAGCTTCTATCGCGGCAAAGGGATCGTTTCCAGCGCCCTGAGCTGTTCCTGGGCTTTCTTCTTATACTCGCGCGCGCCGTTGTGGTTCGGATTGATTTCCAAGACTTTGTTCCAGAGCTCGATGGCGGAGCGATAGTCCTCTTCCGCGTACAGGGCCATGCCCCGGTTGAAGTACTCCTCGGCGAGGCTGGCCATGCGCTCCTGGCACTCCTTGATTCCCCTTTTTGCTCCCGCGTGTGAGGGGTCGGTCTCTACGACCTGGGTGAAAAGGCGGAGAGCCTCAGCCAGGTTGCCTTTGGCCATCGCCTGTTGCGCCTGGTCCACGAGTTTCTGAACCCCGAGGAGGTCGCCGACCTTCTTGCGCATGGCGAGCGCACCCGCATGTTCCGGCCTGTACGACAGGGCTTTGCCGAATTCGCTGAGAGCGGCCGCATAGTCCTGCGCCTCGAAATACGCCATGCCTCGCGCATAGGATTCGTCCGCCAAGCGATTGATTGCCTGTTGACTCAATTGCAGAAAGCGCGAAGCCTCCTGATGCTGGGGATCGAGCTGCAGCACCTGACTGAGCAGGCGCCGTGCCTCTGCATAGTCCCCCCGGCGGTAGGCAGCAGTACCGGCCGCCAGCCGCGCGTTGATGTGCGCCGCAACCCGCTCGCCAAGCCGCTTCACCCCCAAGGCCGCAGACTGGTTATCTGGATCCAGGCTCTGCGCCTGTCGATACTTTGTGTAAGCACGCAGGTACTCGTTGTAGCGTTCCGCCCGAATGGCGTCCGCCAGGAGGGCTTCAACCTGCTTCTGTTGCCGCCCCAGTTCGGTGAGCACCTCCTGGAGCAACCGCTGCGCGCCGGCATGCTCGGGCTCGTATGCCAAAGCCTGCTCCAACTCCTGCTTGGCTTCCTTGACCTTGCCATCGCTGAGCAGGGCGTGGCCTCGCAGATAGTGTTCTCGAGCGCGGTCGCGATTGAGCGATTGCAATCTGTTCAAGTAGGAGAGCGCTCCCTGGTGGTCCTCCTGGACGAGCAGAATGGTCTGGAAAATTTCTCTGGCTTTATCCAGGTCGTTTTTCTCGAAGCTCTCTACGCCGCTGGCATAGAGCTGATCCACATAGACGTTCACGCGCGGCTTGAGTGCCTGCACATTGCGCAGGGCAATGGGATGCGTCGGGTCCAGGCGCAGCACCTTGAGGTAAGTGACCGTGGCGTTGAGGAGCCATCCCTTGTCCTCCAAGCGCTGCGCCACCTGCAGCAGGGAGTCGATGGTGCGGTCCTGTTGCAGGACCAGCGTGCGCAGACTGTCGGCCAAGACGATGGCACTCTGCTCGTCGAGCCCGTAAGCAAGGGCGTTGTCTAAGTCGCGCGATGCCTGGCGGAGGTTGCCGCTTTCTAAGGCGCGGGTGGCGCGTTCATAGGAACGCGCAGCAAGTGTCTGTGCGTCCTCGCCGATGCCCACGGAGAAAGATGCAAACACGCGTTGCTCGCGCGTGGAATAGGCGATGGCCACGTCGAGGTTCCGCCAGCGCAACGCAGCGCCAAGCCCCCAGGTGAGCTCTTCGCAGTATTGCACGCCAGTCTGCAGGCGAAGTATGCCGTACGGGGACCACTCGATCCCCAGGTGCGTGGACTCGGGGCCGCGCTGGACGTGGTGCGCAAAATGCAAAGCAGGAATCGCACCGCCGGGATGGAATGCCGCTCCGATGCGCAGCTGGTGGTCGATGTCGCTCAGCACCAAAGGGATATTGTGCGCAGCGAGCGAAAAGGTGTATTTCCCTGCCAGAGCGCGGCTCAGTTTGCCGGAGCTTGGCGAAGAGGCCGCGCCGGCCCCTGGTCGCCAGACAATGCCTAAGCCGGCGGTGGGCCAGGACTCGGTCCCCTTGGTCAAGAGACTTACGCTGGTGCCGAAGGAGAGGCTCTTCCCCAGACGGCGAGCCCAGCCGAGGGAGCCGAAATCGTACGCCTCGGTCCCCACACCTGCTCGGCCCAGGCCGAAACCAATTCCTGTGCGAGGCGGTTGGAACAGCGAACCGCCGACGTACTCCACCGCGAACCTCCCCGGCGTCGAGAGGGTGAGTCTGGTTTCCGTGAGCTGGGCCAGCGCGGCAGGATTCCAGAAGATGGCGGTGGCGTCCAGCGGGTCGTTCACCAGCGAGCCGCCCAAGGCCTGCGCCCGGGGACCTGGCCGAAACTGCAGCAGCTGGCGTTGCGCTCGCACCTCGGGAGCCATGGCAAAAAGGAGCAATAGCCCCAGCGCTGCCGCCGGGAACGAAAGTGCGCCGCGATGCTTGGCTGGGCGATCAGAGGACGATGGCGCGGTCATAGTCGATTTCAAAGACCTCAATGGGGTCCTTCTTGCCCTTCACCTGGAGGGGCGCAAGCTTTGCGAGCGGGTAGCTCCCCGACAAACTGTGCACGAGATTCGCCGATGTGATGATTTGTCCCGGCCTGGCGAGGGCACACAAGCGGCTGGCCACATTCACCACGTCGCCGATGACCGTGTAATCCATCCTGCTGGTGGAGCCCATATTTCCCACTACGGCCGGGCCGTCGTTGAGGCCGATGCCCACTTCAAACACCACTTGGCCACCGCGCGCCCGTTTGGTGTTCAAGGTGCGGATGGCGCGTTGAATTTCTACGGCCGCGCGAATGGCATTGTCCGCCATATTCGGCCCCAAGAAGATAGCCATCACCTGGTCGCCCATGAACT
>JACIZP010000072.1 GCA_014359355.1 Calditrichota bacterium
TGGTGGGGATTGGCTTCATGCTCTTTAGCCTGAACGCCCGGCTGGCCCTATTCGTGCTCATTCCGGTGCCGTTCGTGGTGCTGGGCACATGGTTCTTTTGGCACACGATCTATCCCCGCTACTATCGTTTCTGGGACAGCCAGTCGAAGCTTGCCGCCCTGCTCAACGGCATGCTTTCGGGTATTCGCACCGTGAAAGCCTTTGCCCAGGAGCGCCGGGAGCAGAAGCGCTTCGATGGCGTGGCTGGCTACCTGCGCGACTCCCGGCGTGCTGTGGACCGTGGATCTGCGACCTTCTTCCCCATTTTCGGCTATGCGTTCAGCCTGGGCGGGCTGATTGTGTGGCTGGCCGGTGGCAGGAGTGTCATCGGTGGGCAGATAACCCTAGGGACGTTGATGGCCTTCCTGGGTTACCTGGGCATGTTCTATGGGCCGATCTCGGCGCTGACCATGTTTTCCAACTGGCTGACCGGTTTTCTCACCGCCGGTCAACGGATCTTTGAGGTGCTCGACGCCGATGTCACCCTGCGCCCACCAGAACACCCGCGGCCTGTGCGTGCCGTCAGGGGCCGCATCGAGTTCCGCAACGTTACCTTCGGCTACGACCCCTACGACCCGGTTCTGCGCAATATCTCGTTGGTGATTGAACCCGGGCAACTCGTGGGGATCGTGGGCAAGAGCGGTTCTGGCAAGACCACGTTGGTCAACCTCATCTGCCGCTTCTACGAACCGCAGCAGGGGCAAATCCTCATCGATGGGATTGACGTGCGCGAGATGTCCAACGAAGACCTCCGCCGCCACGTGGGGCTGGTGCTGCAAGAGCCGTTTCTCTTTCGAGCGACCATCGCCGAAAATATTGCCTACGGGCGTCCGGATGCCACGCCTGCCGAGATTATCGACGCCGCAAAGGCGGCTAACGCTCACCGGTTCATCATGCGGCAGCCAAGTGGCTACGATACGCGATTGGGGGAGCGAGGTGCAGGCCTTTCCGGCGGGGAGAAGCAGCGCATCAGCATCGCCCGAGCGCTCCTTTGTGATCCGAGCATCCTGATCCTGGACGAAGCCACCTCCAACGTAGATACCGAATCGGAGCTCCAGATTCAGGAAGCGCTTTCTGTGCTCTGTAAAGGGAGGACCACCATAGCCATCGCCCATCGTCTTTCTACCCTGCGCGGCGCGGACATCATCTATGTCCTGGACGACGGGTGCATTGTGGAGCAAGGTTCGCATGAGGAGCTCATGAGCAAGGAAGGCCTTTACTATCGGCTTGTCATGATTCAAACTCGCCTGACCAAGTTGGAGGCGTAGGGGTCGCAGCCGAGTTGCGACGCTGAGGAGCGAGACAATGTCAGAGATTCAGGACAGCGGACGTGCTACTTTGCGGGAGGTGGGTGTGCGCTACCTCACGCCCGAGAATTCCCATTTCTTCATCGGCAGCTTAGGTTCATTGCATTGCATTGTCGATGACCAGGAGGCCTACGCTAACGTGCACTGCCTCTTGTCCTTTCCCATCAGCTTTCCGCAAAACTTCATCTCGGTGTGGTACACGGACGAGCGCGGTAAGGAGCACGAAATCGGCGTCATCGAGCGCCTGGAGGATTTTCCGGGAGAGACGCAGCAGCTCATACGCCAGAGTCTTGGCCGCCAGTACTACGAGCAGCGTATTCGCCGCATCTACGAGACGCGATGGGAGTACGGCCTCATCTTCTTCGACGTGGAGACCGATAGTGGGCGCACGCAGTTCAGCATGCGATGGCAGCACGAGAAGGCGTTGGAGTACGGCCAGAATGGCAAGGTGTTGCTCGATACCTTCGACAACCGCTATGTGATCCCCTCGGTTGCTGATCTACCAAGCTCCGACCGCAACAAGCTCATGCGTTTTATCTACTGGTAGCGCAAGCGCAGCCCGCCAAGGGTAGTAAGACAGCGGCAGGTTGGCCTGCTTTCGCTGAGGACTGTCCAGCTCGGCGCTGCGATGCGTTTTGTCTTCCTGTTGCCTCTGACAAGCGCGGGAAGGCTCCCACCGGCACGCGGGGTGCATAAACTTCTTGCAAAGCTGGCGCGGTTGTGCTATATTACGCGCGCCAAAGTGTGTTCCCTAAAGGAGCTGGGTTCTTTGCGGAAGGGCCGCTGGGAAGTGAGATCCGGTTTTCCGACCGACAACTATACGCCTCTCGGTTACCTCGATAACCCTGGCCATACCTGGAAGTTGCACCGCGCGGGCTTGGTGCGCATCGTCTCACCTCTGCGGGCGGTCTGGCATTACCCGAACGTGACTCACTGTTCAGCGGCGCTGTCATTGCACGTGGGCCTCCGGATGGGCAACACGACTGTCGTTGGCGGCGATTGGGCCCACGTCGGGGCCGAGATGGTGTGCCCCCACCACAGCAAGAACCTGATAGTCCACCACGCACGTCTGGGTTTCCTGGAGCTCACCGCAGAGTTCGCCATGGCGAGCGCTGAGGTCCTCGAGATTGCCTGCCGCCTCGGCAATTCGAGCGACAAGTCCCTGGATGCTGCCTTGGTGATGCTGGTGAGCTACTTTTCTGGCCAGGACCGCGCTGGCTTGTGGCAATTTGGGGCAGCTGGGCGCTACCTACCGTCCCACGGGGCATTGATGATGCGCAGCTTTGCCGAAGGACCTGCCTTCGGCGTGCTGCCGTCCCTCCGTCCGGAAACCGTAGAGCTGACAGGCCCACAGGGCCCCTGGACCGACAAACTCTTGCTTGCATGGGAAGGGCTTGTCCACGGGCAACTCAAGCCAGGAGAAAACCTCTGCGGGGCGCTGATGGAGATTCCGCTTGCCCTCGACCCGCGCGAGAAAAGGGTGGTTGAGTGCAGGGTGGCCAGGGGCTGGTCAGAGTCTGAGGTCTTGACTGTTCTCCGCAGCAGGCCAGCTCAACGGCCGTGCACGATCCCTGCCAAAAGGAGGGAAGATAACGCCTTCTGGCGCAGGTGTCCGCAACTTGTGGGAGATTGGCCCGCACACTGGCGACATGGCTGGGTTTACGACTGGGAGACCTTGCGCATGTGCGTCCGTCAGCCGGCAGGGATCTTCCGCAGGCCATGGGATGGCATGCAGGTGCAGAAGCCGCGCGTGGTGCTGGCCGAAACCGCCCTGGATATGATGATGCTCAGCTACGCCGAGCCATCACTCGCCAAGGAAGTATTGCTGGGCGCCTTCACGGATGCGCTTGCGCCGCAAGTGCCATGCGCTCGCGAGGACGGTTCGACCAACATGGTTGCGGCCGATGGCAGCGAATGCGGTACCTCACCCGCCTGGTGCTTCCCGTTTTATTGCATCGAATCGGTGTTTCTTCGCACTGGAGACCGCTCTTGGCTGCGGGGGCTCCTGCCCCATCTAGAGGGCTACCTCAGCTGGTGGCTGAAAAATCGCTGCGACGGAGAAGGGTGGGGTTTCTACAAATGCAGCTGGGAGAGCGGTCAGGACTGTTCGGAGAAATTCCGCATGGCGCAGCCCACCGGAGGGGAGTTGGTTGAACACCTTCGCCCGGTGGACTTGCAGGTTGGTCTGTATTGCAGTGTCGATGTGCTGGTGCGACTGCGCAAGGCGCTTGGCCTACCAGCTGCGCACTGGTCCAAAGAGCGGCAGCGCTTCGTTGCCCTTGTCGGCCAGATGTGGCAGGGAAACTGGTTTTGCGACTTTGACCGACGCAGCCTGGAATGGGTTCGCCCGAACGGTTACTGGGACATCACGAATCTGGCACCGCTGCTGTGTGGCTTGGCGAGTGAGGAGCAGGTGCGCCTTCTCCAACCCAGGATTCGTTGGTACGTGGACAATCCCCGCTACTGGCTCGAATGGCCCTCTTTTTTCTTCATGTTTGCGGAGATCCTTTTCCGCGTGGGCGAGTTGGAGATGGCCGGCGGACTCATCTACCAGACAGCGGATCGGGTCTACCGCCAGTGGGACCGTGCATCGTGGGAGCCAGGCACCCCCTTGCCTGGCGTTAGCCTCGAATGTTGGGGCCTTGACGGACCAAAGGGCTCGGAGGGCTATGGCTGGGGGGCGACCATGCCCATGCACATCATCCGGGGCATTCTCGGTTTCCGGGAGAGCCCGCAGCGGCCGGGCGCCTTCATTCTCAGCCCGGCTTTGCCTGAAGGCATGGTGCCCGGAGCAGGGCGAAGCCTGGGTGTGTGCAACCTTCGTTTTTGGGAATATCAATTCGACCTCGTTTACGAGGACAAAGGCAACGGCCTGCTTGAGGTCCAGCTCGGTTTTTCTGGACAAAGTCCAGTGTGCGCCATCCGGGGCGCAGATGGGCAAGACCTGCCCTTCCGCGTGTGTCGCCGCGGCGCGCGGGAGACAGTGTGCTGCATGTTGCGCAACTATTCCACTCATGTGGTCGATTTTGGGCATCCACAGGAGCATTGAGAAGAGGTCGGAAAGGAACGGAGCATGGAGAGCGTATTCACGATTTCGGAGGAGGAACTGCGCAGGCTTGGGAAGGATGACCGCCAACTTGATTTGGCGGTGATACACCTCACCTTTGAGGGTATTCAGATCTTTGGCGGGGGCGTGTGCACGGTGACAAGGGGCCACCTGGAAGCCCTGGGCCGTCTGCAAGACACCCTGCGACGTCGAGGAATACGGATCACGCCTTACTTCTTGGAAATCGCCTATGCGCCAGACCACCCCCGCCGCGACCGGCGCTATGAGGAATACGCGCGGCAAAAGGTGGCGGCCATGGGTGGCGAGGTGGCCTACCTCACCAACTACAGCGTCGGTGATGAGCCGTTCACCAAGTGGGGGGTGAAGGACCTTGGTCCTGTGGAAAACTGGAAACACGCCTGTGCCTCGGGCACTGCCCTGGCGCTGAACTTTGCGCGACGCCACCAGGCAGCCGTGCTCTACTGCCACGACTGTGTGTATGCCCTGGCCTCCCTGTACGCGGCCCTGGAGGCCGACGCCTACGGTGCGGACATCCGCGCCGTCTACGTGGTGCACTCCACTGCGCTGACGCACGAGTTGCCCCTGCCCAATCCAGATCGCCTCATGGCGGAGGCGGTGGCGATGCACTGGCCGAAGGTCTCGCCGCGTGTGCGTATCGGCTATATCAGCGAATTTATCCGCGGGCACCTCATCTCGGACTATGGCGTGCGTCCGGAACACACCGTGCCTACGGGTAACGGCCTCAACCCCGATGACTCGCATTTTCGCCTGCGGAGCGAAGAGGAAATCGTGGCAAAGCTGCGCGAACACCACATTCCGCTTGACAAACCGCTCATGGTGGCATGGGGAAGGGCAGTGGCGTACAAGCGCTTCGACGTGGTCATGAAAGTCGCGGCCGAGCTGCGCGATGCGGTGCATGCCGTCGTCGTTGTCTCCCCGCGTTCGCAGGAACTCCTGCAGCTCAAGGAAGACCTGCATCTGGACATGTCCTTGATCTTCGCCTTTGATGCGGAGCTTATCGCTTGCTTGCTGCAGTGGAAGAACACAGTTGCCGTGCCTATCTTGGCCTATTTGGAGCCGTGCGGCCTGACGCCCATGGAGACACGGATGCAGGCAAGGCGCCAGGGGCCGCTGGTCATTACCTCGGATACGGGCGGCTTGCCCGAACAGATCGAGCATGGCGTGGACGGATTTGTCACTCGGCAAGACGACGTTGCTCACGTGGCGGAGACGGTGCGGCGCATCATGGCAATGACTGATGCGGAAAGGGCGCGCATGCGCAGGGCCGGCCTCGAACGCATCCTCCGCCAATACACCTGGCGCAGCCAGATTCTCACGACGCTTGCCGCGCTCAGCCCGGATGTGCGGTTGGTGGCCGACGAGGTGCGCAATGAGTGTGTCGCGGAGGAATTGCGCGCCCTGCAGTAGCGTCATTGGAGGAAAATGCTTGCGTTGGGTCGAAAAATTCCGTATACTACGGCATGAGAGGTTCCCCGCAGCGCATACTGCTGATCAAACTGAGGGCCATCGGCGACGTGGTGCTGGCCACGCCGGCGCTCACTGCGGCGCGCAGGGCCTTCCCGGAGGCGCGAATCGATTTCTTGACTGAGCCACCCTCGCGCCAGGTGCTGGAGGGGAACAGCGATGTCGATGAGGTGCTGCTCCACGACCGGCGGGCTCCCTTAGCGGCCCGGGTGCGATTTCTGAGGCGGTTGAGGGCCAAGGGCTATGACTTGGTCATCGACCTGTTCGGCAACCCGCGCAGCGCCTTGTTTACTCTGTTGACAGGCGCACCGACGCGCGTCGGCTTCAACTTCAGAGTCAGGCAAGCGGCATACAATGTCCGTGTGCCTGCCCGTGGACACCTGGTGCACGAGGTGGAGTTCAACCTGGATGCCCTCCGTGCCATCGGGGTGCAGGTGGGAGTGCCGCGACTTCAGTTCCCGGTACCCGAGGCTGCGCGGCACTTTGCCCAAGAGTTCGTGGCCAAGAATGGGCTGTCCGACAAGCTGCTCATAGGCTTGAACAACTCCGGGGGCTGGCCGGCGAAGCGCTGGCTACCCGAAAGGGCTGCGCGCCTGGCACAACTCCTGGCGGAACGGCATGGGACCAGGGTTGTGCTACTGTGGGGTCCTGGCGAACGAGATCAGGCGGAGCAGATCGCTGCGGCTGCCGGCGGGGATGTGCTCCTAGCGCCGCCCACGGATCTGCACCAGCTCGCAGCCCTGCTGGCTCGCCTTCGCTTGCTGGTGACCACTGACTCAGCTCCTATGCACATCGCTGCAGCTGTGGGCACGCCGGTGGTAGCTCTGTTTGGGCCCACCAATCCCTTGCTCCAGGGGCCATTTGGGCCGGGCCACATAGTGGTGCGTAACGAGTCGCTCTCCTGCTTGGGATGCAATCGCACGACGTGCGAGGACGGAGCGTGCATGCGCGAGCTGGCGGCGGAGACAGTCTATGCTGCGTGTGCTGAGGCGCTCAGCTCAAGTCGGCCTGGCCAGGAGGGGCGTTCGCATGCCCAGTGAGCGGTCCTCGGTCCCCATTTCGGTGGTGATCATTACCCGGGACGAGGAGGACAACATCGAAGCTTGCCTGCAGAGCGTACAGTGGGCGGACGATATTGTGGTGGTGGACGCGGAGAGCCAGGACCGAACCGTTGAGCTTTGCCGCAAGTTCACCACGCGGGTCTATCAGCGCCCCTGGCCTGGCTATGCAGCCCAAAAAGCCTTTGCCGTGGAGCACGCCAAGCACGAGTGGGTGCTGAGCCTGGACGCGGACGAGAGGGTAAGCGATGCCCTGCGCGATGAGCTGACGAGCCTTGTTTTTTCAGGGCCGAAGTGTGATGGCTACTATGTGCCTCGGCTCAGCTCATATCTCGGCAAGTGGATTACGCATTGCGGCTGGTATCCTGGGTATCAGCTGCGGTTCTTCCGGAAGAGCAAAGTGAGCGTAGCGCAATCGCGTGTGCACGAGGGCTTCGTCGTGCAGGGAACAGTCGGCTACCTCCGCGGAGAGCTGCTCCACTACTCGTACCGCGACCTCGAGGAGAACCTGCAGAAGTTGAACCGCTATTCGACCCTGGAGGCGCTCGATCGGGTGGGCAAAGCGAGGGCCAGGTGGTACGACTTTGTGCTACATCCGCTGTCTGAGTTCTTGAGGAAGTTCATTGCTCTTGGGGGAGCTTTGGAGGGAACACACGGCTTCGTCCTTTGCGCGATGTCCGCGTTCCAGAAGATGGCCCTTTACATGAAGATCTGGCAACTGCAGCACAGGGAGCAGCTCAGGGAGGCCTATGGGCGCGCCGGTGCTCCCAGATGCCGGCTTGAACCAGTGGGAGACGATGCGTCTTTCGGTAATCACCATCACGCGCAATGAGGCGCACAATATCGAGGACTGCCTGCGGAGCGTCTCCTGGGCTGACGAGATTGTCGTGGTGGATTCTGGCAGTGATGATGGGACGGTCGAGTTGGCGCGGCAGTTCACGGAAAAGGTGTACACCGTCCCATGGCAAGGTTACTCCGCCAACAAGAATTTCGCGCTGGAGAAGGCAACGGGTGAGTGGATCCTGTGGCTGGACGCCGACGAGCGCGTGCCCGAAGAGCTCGCCCGCGAGATCCAGAGCGCGCTGGCCGAGAACCCGGCCGTCGCTGGCTTTGAGATTCCGCGGCTCGCCTTTTTCATGGGCAGATGGATAAGACACGGCGGCTGGTATCCCGGGCGTGTGGTGCGCCTTTTCCGCCGGGGACAGGGTCGTTTCTCTGACGACCCCGTGCACGAAGGGGTCGTCCTGGCAGGGCCCTGCGGGCGACTACGGCACCATTTGCTCCACTACACCGATCTGACGCTGGAGCACTATCTGGACAAGCTCAATGCCTACACCACGCTTTCTGCTCACGCATTGCTGGCGAAAGGGAGAACCGCTGGCCTATGGGAAATGCTTGCCCGGCCGGTGCATACTTTCGCCAAGATGTACTTTTTCAAGGCAGGTTTTTTGGATGGTATCCAAGGGCTCATGCTTGCGCTCCTGTCGGCAGGGCATACGTTTGCCAAGTACGCGAAAGTCTGGCAGGGATGCCTTCAGAGCAAGTCGTGTGTGCTCTCCCACGCTGGGCCTGCCGAGGTAGGCCGCCACAGGATTGAGGAAGCGGCAAAGAGGGAGCACAGGCCTGACTGACCTGCGCCAGGGGAGGAAGACCATATGCAGATATCCGTAGAAGAACGCCAAGGGGTCAAGGTGGTACGGTTGCACGAGAAGCGGTTGGACAGCCCTCTGGCCCCAAAGCTGAAGACTGAACTCTTAGTGTTACTGAGCCAGCCGCCGCACAAGATCGCCTTGGACCTCAGCGAAGTTGAATATGCCGATAGCTCTGGTCTGGGCGCGCTGCTGCTGGGGGTGCGCCAGGCGCGCGACAAAGGTGGCAAGATGGTCCTGGTGAACACCCAAAAGCGCGTGTCGGACCTCATCCGCATCGCTCATTTGGAGGAGATCTTGCCGACATTTGCCAGCGAACAGGAGGCCATCAGCCTGCTCAACTCAGTGGCAAACCCCTCATGAAGGGAATGGAAGGCCGAAGCAACCTGATTGGGGAGGAGCTATGCCCATCTACGAGTACATCTGCGAGTCGTGTGGGAAGAGAGTGAGTCTCCTCATCTGGCCTTCAGGCGGCGATGAGGAGAAATGCACCAAGTGCGGGAGTACCAAGCTCCGCCGCATTATGTCCCGCTTCGCGGCTCCCCTGTCGGAAGAAGCGCGCTTGGAACGGCTGGCCGATCCGAGTCAATGGAGCGGCTTCGACGAGAATGACCCGGCCAGCGTGGCCCGCTTCGTGAAGAAAATGGGGAGCGCCCTCGGCGAAGACCTCGGTGAGGACATCGACCAACTTGCCGAAGAAGCGGCTCGGGAAGCAGACGAAGCGAAAAAAGGAGAGGGGCAGGACGAGTCGGCGGAGCTTTAGTGACCGCCGCACCCTGGGGTCATCCGCCACACCCGGTGTTGGAACCGCAATTCAAGCATTTGTAACAGCTGCCCGCGCGAATCATGATGGAGCCGCACTCCGGACAGGGCGGGGTGTCGCTCAACCAGCCAGCCCCTTCATCGTCACGCTGCTGAGCCGCCACGGTCTGCATGGGGCGCTGCGCGACAAGTTCCTGCAGTCCCTGGCCGTTACCGCTGGCATCCGCCTGCTCGCCAGGCGGCAAGAACTTGAGCGCCAGGTAGCGGAAGATGTAGTCCATGATCGACTTTGCGAATGGGATGTCGGGGTTGTCGGTGTAGCCCCAAGGCTCAAAGCGTGTGTGACTGAACTTGTTCACCAGCACTTTGAGCGGCACCCCGTACTGGAGCGCCAAGGAAATGGCGGTGGCAAAGGAATCCATGAGCCCGGAGACCACAGAGCCCTCTTTGGCCATGACGATGAAGATTTCCCCTGGCGTGCCATCGTCGTACAGCCCTACCGTGAGGTACCCCTCGTGGCCCGCGATATTGAACTTGTGGGTCAGCGCACGTCGCTCGGCCGGCAACCGCCGACGGCTGGCCTTGAACTTGGTCTCGGCCTGGTTTTCGCTCTTGGCCGAGGTACTGAGAGGCTGCGTCCGCTTCGAACCGTCGCGATAGATGGCGATGCACTTGAGGCCCAGTTCCCAGGCGGTCATGTAGGCGTTCATCACGTCCTGAGGGGTGGCATCGTTGGGCATGTTCACCGTCTTGGAAATCGAGCCGGAGATGAACGGTTGCACCGCGGCCAACATGCGGATGTGGCCCATGTGGCTGATGCAGCGCGTTCCTTTGGCCGGCCGCATTGCGCAGTCGAAGACCGGCAAGTGCTCGGGCTTCAAGTGCGGAGCACCTTCGATGGTCCCCTCCGCGTCCACGTAAGCCACAATCGTGCGGATCTCCTCGGGTGTGTAGCCCAGGTGCTTAAGAGCCATGGGGACTGTGGTGTTGACCAGCTTCGCCTTGCCTCCGCCTACCATTCTCTTCCACTTCACGAGGGCCACTTCTGGTTCGACCCCTGTAGTGTCGGCGTCCATCATGAAACTGATCGTGCCCGTAGGCGCTAAGGCTGTAACCTGCGCGTTGCGAAAACCGAACTGCTCGCCTAGTGCCACAGCCTCTTCCCACACCTTCTGGGCGGCTTGCCACAGCGTGGAAGGCACGAGTGCGGCGTTCACGTCGTTGAGCGCCTGCTGATGCATGCGAATGACGTTGAGCATGCATTCGCGATTTTTCTTGAACTCGGCGAAGGGCCCTAGGCGCTCTGCCATGTGCGCCGAGGTCACATACGCCTGGCCGGTCATCAGCGCGGTGACTGCTGCAGCCAGGGCGGTGCCTTGCTGGCTATCGTAGGGTACGCCCCACGACATGAGCAAGGCGCCCAAGTTGGTATAGCCAAGTCCTAACGGGCGGAAGATCTTGCTATTGCGGGTAATCTTCTCCGTCGGATAGCTGGACCGATCCACGAGGATGTCCTGGGCGATGAGCATGATGTTCACCGCCGCCCGAAATGCCTCCGTGTCGAATTCCAGGCCGTCTCTGCGAAAACTCATTAGGTTGATGGAGGCGAGGTTGCAGGCTGAGTCGTCAAGGAACATGAACTCGCTGCACGGGTTGGAGGCGTTGATGCGGCCCGAGGCAGCGCAGGTGTTCCACTTGTTGATGGTGGTGTCGAACTGCATTCCCGGGTCGCCGCACAGATGAGCCGCCTGAGCGATCATCTGCATGAGATCAACTGCATCATAGGTGTCCACGATCTTGCCATCCAGCACGGCCCGCGTGTGCCACTTTTCGTTGTTCTTAACCGCCTGCATAAAGGCGTCGGGCACGCGCACGCTATTGTTGGAATTCTGGAAAAAGACCGAGCTGTAGGCTTCGCCATCAAAGGAACCGTCATACCCAGCCTCGATCAGGGCCCATGCCTTTCGTTCTTCGTTGGCCTTGCAGTTGATGAACTCGACAATGTCCGGGTGGTCGATGTTCAGGATGACCATCTTGGCCGCGCGGCGAGTCTTGCCCCCCGACTTGATGACCCCGGCGAAGGCATCATAGCCCTTCATGAACGACACAGGGCCTGAAGCCAAGCCACCACCGCTCACCCGTTCCTTGGACGAGCGGAGCGTGGACAGGTTTGTGCCAGTTCCCGAGCCCCACTTGAAAAGCAGGCCCTCGACCTTGGCCAGGTCGAGAATGGACTCCATGGTGTCTTCAACAGAGTTGATGAAGCAGGCGGAGCACTGGGGGCGTTCTTCGACACCGAGGTTGAACCAGACTGGGCTATTGAAGGAAGCCATCTGGTTCACCAGAAGGTAGACCAGTTCGTCGTGGTAAGTTTGGGCATCGGCCTGAGTGGCAAAGTAACCGTCCTCCATGCCCCAGGTGCAAATGGTGCGCACTACCCGCTCGATGAGTTGCTTAACGCTGGTTTCCTCGAAATCGGACCGCAGCCTGGTGCAAAAGTACTTGGAGGCCACCACGTTAGTGGCCATTTGTGACCACGACTTTGGCACCTCGACGTTGCGGCGGTGGAAAATGACTTCGCCCTTTTCGTCGACGATCACCGCCTCGCGGGTTTCCCATTCGACCTCATCGAAGGGATGAACCGAGGGCTTGGAAAAGCGTCGCGGGATTACCAAGCCGCGCGTCGGTGTCCGTCTGGCGCTCTGGACACCCCCTCTGCTTGCGCTGTCAGAAACTAGTTCCATTTGCGACGCATCACGAGTTCCGGGCATGGCGACCTCACCGCTGCTTCGTGTTCAACCTCCCATTCCCAAAGGCAAAAAGGCCCACCCACTCACGACTAGTAGAAAGCGATCGCTCAACCTCAGTTGAAGGACGTTGGCAGGGTCGAATCGTGCTTGAAACAGGCGTGCAGAGCTGGCAGTCGCTTCCGGTCTTTCATCAGAGTTCCTCCACAGTACCCAATTCACCGCCGCATCCTTCACTCTGACAGACCGCGGACAATATACCAAATTCGGTGAGATTTGTCAAGTGAAATCTACATGTCGAACAAAAAATCTTATGAGCGCCTATATGTAGTGGCCATGCGGCGCGCTTCGGCAGCATGTTGTGGTGGAAGGCAGGCAAAAAAGCTCTTGACTGCGTGCTGGGGAATGCTTATATTA
>JACIZP010000073.1 GCA_014359355.1 Calditrichota bacterium
TGGTGCTCCCACTCCGCCCCCGCGTACACCGTGTCGTGCGCATTCGTGTAAAACTTAAACTCCACCCGCTCCCCAGGAGTAAACTCCGCCGTCCCCCGCCAGTAGTCACCTCCCACATTCTCCAAAAATACCGGCGATGCCCCACTCCACGTCAACGGACCTCCACTCCCGCGCACCTGCACCGTGGAGGTCGGCCCCAACGTGTCCGGCACCGTCGCCGTGTTCGCCACAAAAGTCACACGCACAGGGCCACCGCTCGTCACCCTAATGGGATTGTCCAACTTGATGTCGTAGTAGCTGCGGTCGGTGAAGTCAAGCGCCGCATTGGTGACGAAGTAGCCGATGTTGAAGTTGCCGGAACTCCTACCGACGGTCATCTCTACCGTCACGTCCACATAGCCGGTGTCTAAGTTTGAAGCATAGGGAGTGTGTCCCTGGTAGACCACCCACCGCATGTCCGGCCCACTGGGGTACTGCTGCTCAAGCGCAGGCTCCCAATAGTCTACCTGGCCACCCGGGTCCCCATCGGCTACGTCAGGTGGCAAAAAGGTCGCATAGTCGGGACCAAAGTCGCCCGAGTAGTAGACCGAGTCAACGGTCCAGTCATTGGGCACCAACACGGCAAAGATGCCATAATGGGGATTGGCATCGGTGCCCTCGGTGCGCACCTCGATGGTCACGACAATCTTCGAGCCGGTCGTAGCCGTTGTCACCTGGTCGACGCTGAGGATCGTAAAGCAGCCGCTCACCAACGGCAGCGCGACCGCAAGGGCCAGCAAAGCAAACATTTTGTTACGTCTCATCTTCCACCTCGTTGCTTTCTCCTTCCTTCGCGCCCACGGTGCAACCCAGGCGCACGCTCCATCTGCTCACACACAGCGGGGCCTCTCCACGAGCCCGTGCATGCGTGTTCCAAAGACCCAACCAAGTTCATCCTACGCCTATCTCCATCACCTCCTTTCCCGTCGCCTCATTGCTCCCCCCTCGGCACAGATACCCCATCGTTTCCGGCCTTGGTGAGATCAATCCCCCTTTAGAAAGTGATCGAGGCGCCTACCATGTGTACAGGCTCAAAAAGGCCAAAATCCGCGAAGGTGTAGTCGAACTGCCAGGCCAACCTCGGGTCCAACGCCAGGCGCACCCCCACACCGGCAGTGAGCCCCTCCTCGCTGCTGCTTCTGAACAGGGACTTGTATCCTCCACGTACCGACAGCAGCCTAAACAGCTCAAACTCCGCGCCCACGTTCACCGTCTCCGTGTTGTCGCTGGGCCTGAAGGCATCGGCTGCCAATGTCAGACGGTAGTTCTGTTGCCGGAGCACGTCCATGGCCAAACCGACGCGAAAGAACAAGGGCAGCGGCCAGCTCTCGGTCTTGAGCTTGCCCACGATGGTCTCGTTGTGTCCGATGTGTTCGGGGTCGAGGTCCACCCGGTGCAGAAGGTCACGGCCGTCGTGGCGCATGTCGGTGCCAAAGTTGCTGATGCTCATCCCCATCCTGAGGTCCTTAAACTGGGTGACAAAGAGGAGCCCCACATCCAAGGCCAGGGCGCTGGCCGTCTCGTTCCACAGCTTCTGTTGGATGTATTTCACACTGCCGCCGATGGAGAAGCGATCGGTGAGGTTGCGGCAGTAGCTCAATGAGGCTGCCATGTCCGTGGCACCCCATCGCTCGCCTGTCCCCTCCGGGAGGTAGACCGTGGTCACCTCCTCCTCTCCATAGTCGAGGTGGGTGAAGCTCAGGCCGATGGCATTGTCGGCGTCCAGCTTGAGGCTCAGCCCCACCCAATTGAGGTTGGTGCCCAGCAGCCAGCGGGTGTGCGCCACCACCAATTGGGAATTCGGCATTTGGGAAAGGGCGCCGGGGTTGTAGTACAGGCCTGTCGCGTCGTTGCTCACCGCAGCGAAGGCGCCTCCCATCCCAGTTGCTCGTGGGCCCACACTGATGCCCAAGAAGGGCACCGCAGTGGTGCCCACTTTCGTCTGGGCCCATATCGTGCCATTCGCAGCCAGCACCAGGGCTCCTGCTCCTATGAACCATGCAACTCGTGCCACTCGCATTGTTCACTCCCGCTTATGACCAGAGCGAATTGGCGCTACTTGATAATTGCGATCTTGCCGGTCTTCTTGCCGACGGGCGACTCGACCACATAGAAGTAGATGCCTGCGGCTACGTCCAGGTTCTCCTTGGTCTTCAGATTCCACGACACGGCCCCATCGTGGATGTTGCCGTCGTGTTCCAGAGTGACAACGTGTTCGCCACGCGAAGTGAAGATGTGCACCTTAGCCCGCGCCGGCAAGAG
>JACIZP010000074.1 GCA_014359355.1 Calditrichota bacterium
ATTGCCAGGTACAGACCTTGTAGCAAACTCTCTCTGGGCATACTCCTCTAATTTTGCAACGCAAATTTACAAATTTCCGAACAAATAGTCAAGCTTTTTCTCTCGCTAAGCCACCCTTTTCACCTCATCGCGTCTATGCAGCCAGTTGCCGCAGCGCACTCAGGAGCCTGTCCATCTCCGCCCTTGTCCGCTTTTCGGTCACGGCAATCAACAGGCAATTTGCCATCGACCGCTCGAAGCGACCAAGTGGCACACCCGCCAAAATACCCTGCGCCACAAGCTTGTCGACTATTTGCTCGGCCGGAAACGGCGCCTCGACCACAAACTCCTTAAAGAACGGCCGCCCAAATCTTAGCCGGAAGCCAGGAATCTTCGCTATTTCCTCCGCCAAGTAGTGGCTCTTCTGCAGACAGAGATTTGCCACGGTACCCAGGCCGTGTTTGCCCATCAGGGCGAGGTACACAGTGGCAGCCAAGGCGACAAGGGCCTGGTTAGTGCAGATATTAGAAGTAGCCTTTTCCCGGCGAATGTGCTGTTCGCGTGTCTGATAGGTGAGCACGTAACCGATTCGGCCTTCGCTGTCCACCGTCTGACCCGCGATGCGGCCAGGCATGCGGCGCACCAGCTCCTGCTTTGTGGCGAAAATGCCGAGGTACGGGCCGCCGAAGCTCAACGGCGTCCCTAATGCCTGTCCCTCTCCGGTGGCGATGTCTGCCCCGTAGCTGCCTGGCGGTTGCAAGAGGCCCAGCGAGATAGGATCATTGGAGGTGATGAAGAGCGCTCCGGCCTGGTGGGTGACCGCCGCCAGCTCCTCCACCTCTTCAAGGCATCCGTAGAAATTGGGGTGCTGCACGACCACCGCGGCAGTCTTCTCGCTGATGAGCCCTTTGAGGTTATCAACTTCTGTGGCACCATCGTCCAGGTCGACGAGATGAACTTCGATCCCCTGGCCGTGACAGTAGGTGCGTATGGTCTCCAGGTAGAAAGGGTTGACCGCCCGCGAGACCAGAATCTCGCGGCGTTGAGTGTGGCTGAACGCAAGGAGCGCCGCCTCGGCAAGTGCAGAGGCCCCGTCGTACATCGAGGCATTGGAGGCATCCATGCCGGTGAGCGCGCAAATCATGCTCTGATACTCGTAGATTGCCTGCAGCGTCCCTTGGCTCACCTCCGGTTGATAGGGTGTGTAGGCCGTGTAGAATTCCGGGCGCGACGTGATATGTCCTACCGCAGCGGGGACAAAGTGGTCGTAGGCTCCGCCGCCCAAGAAGCAGATGGCCTCGTTCACGGTGGTGTTCTGCTGCGCCATCTCCGCCAGCAGACGAGTCACTTCGTACTCGGACAGGGGCGCCGGCAGGTTGAGAGGTTTCTTGAGGCGGAGCTCTTCTGGAATGGGGGCCAGCAACTCCTCGAACTTGTTGACCCCTATTGCTTTGAGCATCTCGTTACGCTCGTCATCTGTGCAAGGCAAGTAGGGCATCGCCGCTCCTTATTGCTCACCAACTTGAGCTCATTGGCGCCATCGGTCGGAACACGCGGAGCAAAGGGCCCGCGCTACGATATCTGCGCCTGGTAGGCCTCGGGACTGAGCAGATTCTTCAGTTCGCCTTTGTCCGCAATCTTGATTTTGATCATCCACCCCTCGCCGTAGGGGTCGCTATTAACCACCTCCGGCTTGTCACTCAGGGCCTCGTTGACTTCGATCACTTGGCCACTGACGGGAGCAAAGAGGTCGCTGACTGCCTTCACTGCCTCGATGGTGCCGAATGGCTCCATCTGCTTGGTTTGCGCGCCAACCGCGGGCAGTTCCACGAACACTACGTCGCCCAGTTCGCCCGCTGCGTACGCGGTGATGCCTACAGTTGCGATGTCGCCATCGACGCGAAGCCACTCATGGTCCTTTGTGTACAGCAAGTCCTTGGGGACTTCCATCAGAGCCCTCCTTTCTTCTCGAACTGTTCAAGGAAACGGGTGGAATACTGCCCTCTGCGAAAATCGGGATCGCGCATGATGCGCTTGTGCAGCGGTATGGTAGTCTTAATGCCTTCGATGACAAATTCCTCCAGCGCCCATTCCATGCGACCGATGGCCTCTTCGCGGTTGCGGCCATGGGTGATCACCTTGGCAATGAGCGAATCGTAGAAGGGCGGGATCTGATACTGCGCGTAGGCGTGGCTGTCCACGCGGATGCGTGGTCCTCCGGGCGTGTGCAACCCGGTAATTCTCCCTGGTGAGGGGCGGAAGTTAGCATCAGGATCTTCGGCATTGATGCGGCACTCGATGGCATGGCCGCGCAGGCGATAGTCGCCGATGCGCTTGTCCAGTTTTGCTCCCGCGGCTAGGCGAATTTGCTCTTTGAGCAGGTCGATGCCAATGACCATCTCGGTGACCGTGTGCTCGACCTGGATGCGCGTGTTCATCTCCATGAAATAGAACTGTCCATCCTCGTCAAGGAGGAATTCGATGGTGCCGGCACTGCGATAGTTAGCCGCTTTGGCACCGCGCAGCGCCGCCCTGCTCATTCTGCGGCGCAGCTGCGCATCCACTGCGGGCGACGGAGACTCCTCGATGAGCTTCTGGTGTTTGCGCTGAATGGAGCACTCCCTTTCGCCCAGACTGACGATGGTGCCATGAGCGTCGCCGAGCACTTGCACTTCGATGTGCCGAGGGTTCTCAAAGTACTTCTCGATGTAGACCTGCGGATTACCGAATGCGGCCTCCGCCTCGCTGCGGGCGGTCATATAGGCGTTTTCAAAGTCCTGGCGGCGCCGCACGATGCGCATGCCACGCCCGCCGCCTCCGGCTGCCGCCTTGATAATCACCGGATAGCCGATCTCCTCGGCGATGCGCAGCGCCTCGCGTTTGTCGTTGACCGTGCCGTCGCTGCCAGGGATGACCGGCACGCCAGCCTTGGCCATGGTCTTCTTTGCCACCGCCTTGTCGCCCATCATGGCGATGGTCGCGGCCGAGGGGCCGATGAACTCGATGCCGGAGGACTCGCAGATCTCTGCGAAGTGGGGGTTTTCGGCCAAGAAACCGTATCCCGGATGGATGGCGTCGGCATTTGTGACCTCGGCAGCGGCGATGATACGCGGGATGTTCAAGTAGCTCAGGTGCGCCGCGGGCGGGCCAATGCACACCGCCTCGTCGGCAAAGCGCACGTGGAGCGACTCGGCATCTGCCTCGGAGTAGACGGCCACCGTGGCAATGCCCAGCTCTTTGCAAGCGCGAATGATGCGCAGGGCTATCTCGCCGCGATTTGCTATGAGGATCTTCTTGAACACCTTCTCCGTTCCACCACCGTCAGTGCAGTCTCACTGCGCCGAGCCACGTCGTCGACCGAGCTCGTTAGAGCTTCTGTACCTGAAACAGCGGCTGCCCATATTCCACAGGCTGAGCATTCTCCACGAGGATTTTCAAAATGCGTCCTGACACCTCCGATTCGATTTCGTTCATCAGCTTCATCGCCTCGATGATGCAGAGCACCTTGCCTGGCGAGATGATGTCTCCCACCTCGACATAGGGCTCGGCCTCGGGCGAGGGCCGCCGGTAGAAGGTGCCCACCATGGGAGACTTGATCTCGATGATATCCTCGGCAGGGACTGCCGCTGGTGGCGCGGGCAGCTCCTGGGTCGCAGTGGTCGGTTGCACCGCGGGGGGTACCGGTACTGGCACCTGTACCTGCTCGACCGCAACTGGCGCTTCAGTGCGCACCTGCGGCGCCGCAGAAGTCGGGCGGTGGTCCAGGATGAATTTCCGTATGCGGACGCTTTTTCCCCAGGAGGAGATTTCCAGCTCTTCGATGTCACTGTCTTCGACGAGCTTGATCAGCTTGCGTAACTTTGTTTCTTTCATCTCGCCTCCAAAAGCCACGACGCTTGATGCCCCCTGGAGCAAAAACGGCCGCCGCCGCGGCGGCCATCTCTCCCCCGCACCCAAACTCCCACCGCAGGACCGCAGCCTTTCTCTTCGCGGGCGCAGCAGCGACTGGCAATTTAACAAAACAAATGAACTTTGTCAATACTTTTTCCGCCGACCCTGCCGCGACCGTTGGCCTCCACGGAAGGGGGGCGGACCGACCACTTCGAGGTATTTGAGGCCACTTCCTGTGTTGAAAAGCACCACCGGCTCATGCGGCTTGATCCAGCCGGAGGCGACCAGCTTCTTGCACGCAGCCCAGGTCGCAGCTCCCTCTGGGCACGCCCACACCCCCTCCACAGTAGCCAACTCGCGCAGCGCGGCGATGATGTCACTGTCGTCCACTGCAATAGCCGTGCCGCGGCTTTCGCGCAGCACCCTGAGGATGAGAAAATCCCCCAGTGCCTGGGGCACGCGCAGGCCCAGGGCCACAGTCTCCGCTCCCTGCCACGGAGTGGCATGTTCGGCCCCTGCGGCAAAGGCGTGCACAATAGGCGCGCACCCGGTGGCCTGCACCGCCACCATGCGCGGCAGGTCCCCTTCCAGCCAGCCGAGTTGCCGTAACTCCGCGAACGCCTTCCACATGCCCACCAGACCAGTGCCGCCCCCGGTGGGATAGATGACCACGTCCGGCAATTGCCAACCGCCCTGCTCAGCCAGTTCGTACCCCATGGTCTTCTTGCCTTCCAGGCGATAAGGCTCGCGGAGTGTGGAAAAGTCAAACCAACCCTCCTGCTGTGCGCGCTCGCGCAAGGCCCGCGCGCAGTCGGTGATGACTCCTTCCACCAGGTGCACAGTGGCGCCGTAGAGGCTGCATTCACTTCTGAAAACCAGAGGCACATCAGCAGGCATGAAGATGTGCGCGCTAAGGCCCGCCTTTGCGGCATAAGCAGCGAAGGCACCGCCTGCGTTCCCGGCCGATGGGATGGCACCGCGCGTGAGGCCTAACTCCTTTGCCTTAGACACGGCCACAGCCAAACCACGCGCCTTAAACGAGCCTGTGGGGTTCTGCCCTTCGTCCTTCATGTAAAGATTGAAAAGACCTACCCCAGCCCCTAATCTCTCCAATCTCAGAAGGGGTGTGTTCCCCTCGCCTAAGGTGACCATGTGGCGGGTGTCGATTACGGGCAACAGCTCGCGGAAGCGCCACACACCAAAGTCGCTGGGGCGCGTGGCTTCCCGCCGCAGCCTGGCCCTTGCCTCGTCAAGGTCGTATCTCACCAGCAGGGGGGAACCACACTGGCAGAGATTGTGCACCTCGCTCGCCGGGTAGGTCGCCCCGCACCGCGCACACTCCAGATGTCGGACAAAGGTTTGTACCATTCCCAACGCCTCTCTCCTGCCTCGCTAATCGCTGTCCGAATCGGCCGGCGG